>CAYNGF010000058.1:0-21293 GCA_964396515.1 uncultured Paludibacter sp. | reverse complement strand
CCGGATAAAACTGGGTGGATGCAGGGGCGGTGCCCCTTTCACGAAGACCGCCACCCTAGTTTTGGCTTCAATAGCATTTCTGGGGCCTTTAACTGCTTTAGGTGTGGTCATGGAAACTTCCGCTACTTCGTGGAACTTATGGGAGATACTCTGGAGGATGTTTTAGCCGACTTGGAGCTAGACCCAGATGGTTTGCGAAAACAGATTGGGGAGAGGTTTGACCCTCAGAATAGCTCAGATAACATTGATACAACAAATATACTACTGTCAAAGTGGGCCTACTCTAACAGAACAGAACTCACCACTGATGATGTTATGAGAAAGTTTGATTATATGAGAATTAACAACTACACTGAAGAGGCTATTAAATATGCTAAAGAAATTCTTGCTGGATGACGGAAACTACATAACTTGTATCAGATGTGGGGCTAACACATTTTATAAGACAAAAAAGCCAATACGGTGTAGCTCTTGCAATAAAAAGTTTAGGAAGTTCAGTGAACGGGATTGTTCCATTATTGTAGCTTGTTATTCTAAACCTATCCTTACACACAAAGAGATTTCTGAGAATTACGGGGTATCCCGTGAGTATGTCAAAGACCTCTGTAGAGTAGTAAAAGCTTCCGCTTCCGTCAGGAAAGACCTCTCGCGATACCCGGCTGTCAACGGGGGGCTTTCCCGTTTTGCCACCACCTATCTCAAAGCTATCAATATTCTGTAGATTTTTCCTGTTAAATATTGCGCCAAGCGGCTATACCCCCTATAATGAAGAGAACGGGATGTAGCGCAGTTTGGTAGCGCATCCGCTTTGGGAGCGGAAGGTCGCCGGTTCGAATCCGGCCATCCCGAAGGTAACCCTCTATGCGCGAAGTTAACTGTTCAGCCTGCACCATCTTTCCAGTTCCCGCTAAGGACACGCCAGCTTACGGTCTTATTACAAACTGTATGGCCGGTGACGGCCCCCTAGACGCTGAAATACTACTGCTCGGAGAGGGACCCGGTGACGAGGAGGACCGAATCGGTAGGCCCTTTCAGGGCAGGGCGGGACAAAAGCTCAACCAGATTTTGGCCTATGCCGGGTTGGACAGAAAAAACATTAGAGTGTCTAATGCGGTGCGTTGCAGACCTACCAAATACAAGGTTGACGCAAAGCCATGGCAGAAGGCTTGGGACAACAGGCCCCCTACCTTTGAGGAAATAACTACCTGTAGGCGTTGGTTAATCGAGGAGATTACACAGATGCCTAACCTCAAGGTTATTGTGGCATTAGGAAACTCTCCGCTGGCTTCAGTCTTGAATAAACCTACGTCGGGCGCGGGGGCTAAGAAGGGGCAGAACATAACATCTATGCGGGGTTCCATAATCCCCGTGGACGAGTTCAACTGCCACATGATGCCCACGTACCATCCCGCTTATATCCTCAGAAACCCAAGTCTTGAACGCCACGTCCTGCGAGATTTTAAGCAAGTGGTAGATTTCCTGTCGGGTAAAAGGACTGCTGTAACCCCCGTACATTACCACTACTTTGACACTCCAGAAGAGGCCCAGAAACTATTCAGGGCGTTAAAGAAGTCTGGGGAGTTTTCGTTTGACTCAGAGACTACAAGTAAGGAAAGATTCTACGGAGAGAAGATTCTGAGTCTTACCTTCTCGTGCTCCCCCTATACCGCAGCATATCTTCCTATTTGGGAGGGTACGTCTACAGAAGACTCCATTTCTCTTGTTAACTCTTCTGAGCTTAAGAATTACTGGGTGGAGCGTTATGGGCAGGATGTCTGGGAAGAAGTGCTAACAGGACTCAGAGACGTTTTTGGGGATGACACGATAAAGAAAGTGGCGCACAACGCCAAGTTTGACATGAAGTTCCTCCGAGCGTCTCTTAACACAGATGGCAAGCCTCTTGATATACGTGTTAATAACATGTATTTTGATACGCTTATAGCCCACTTCGTAATAGATGAAAACAGCTTACATGGGCTTAAGGAGTTAGCTGAAGAGTACACTGACTTAGGTTCTTACGATAGTGACTTGGACAGTGTCTACACTGAGATAAAAAAACTATGCGTTAAAGAGAATGCCCAGAGAGAAAAAATCAGAAAGATATTGGAATATGTAGACTCTTGCGGCATTGACGAGACAACACTACCAACATTAATAAAACTAGCAAAGCCTGTAGCCAAGAAACTTCAGCTAGAGTCTGTAACAACAAAAACAACAGTAGAAGAAATGTCTTCTCTTGTAAAGAAAATACGGGTAACCCCCACAGAAGACATAACACCACATTACGGAATTATTCCCGTAGAGACAATAAGAGACTACTCAGCCAAAGACGCTGACTGTACTTTTAGACTATACAAGTTGTTCTCTCCCATGATAGAGAAATATGGGTACTTAGATATATTCTATAATTTAAGAATGCCTATCATTGTTCCACTCCTTGAAGCAGAGCTAAAGGGTTTCTCTATTGACGTAGAGGAAACTTACAACCTGGAAGGAATGTTCGACGAACGCAGAAGGGGTTTAGAGGCTTCCATCTTTAAAACTCTGGGGAGGGAACTAAACTTAGCCAGCCCTAAGCAACTGAGTGAGGTTCTGTTTGCTCCCAAAGGGGATGGGGGTCTGGGGCTAAAACCGTTGTCTAAAACCAAGACGGGGCAGGCTTCCACAAACAAAGTAGACTTAGAGAAGCTTTGCGAAAGAACGGATAACCCAGTGTTGAGTAACATTGTGGCATGGCGGCACTACAACCTGCTTATCCGAAATTTTCTCGTTGGTATGCGGGAAGCCATTGCCCCTGAAACTGGAAAAGTTCACCCCAACTTCAAAATTACAGGCACACAAACACACCGGGTTGTCTGTGAGAACCCCAACCTGCTTAACATCCCCCGAGATGACCCAGGTTCCTCCGAGAACGCTGGAAGCAAAATAAGAAATATATTCATACCGGATAACAGGCACATGACTCCGGATACCCCTATAGGGGAACGACACGTTTTTGTAGATGCTGACCTCTCCCAAGCAGAACTTCGCGCTTTTGCTAGTCTTTCTAATGACAGCAACCTGCGAAACCTGCTAGAAAGCGGGGTAGACCTACACGCTTATTTTGCAAACAAGGTATTTCACAAAGATTCCCCCCTTGACGACCTGTCGTTGTTTAAAACTGTCCCCGACCTGAAAGTTCAGAGGAGCAATGTAAAAGCCCTCATATTTGGAACTATATATGGGCAGGAAGCTAGTGGAGCCGAAAAGAAGTTGGGGATACCACGGGAGGAAGCTCAGAAGATTATTGACGATATCTTCTCAATGTGTCCTGATGGAGCTTTGTGGATTAAGAAGACTAGAGAATTTGCTGCTAGAAATGGCTATGTGGTAACCCCATGGGGTGTTCGGAGACACCTGCCTATATTGTTACAGAAAGACCACGAGGATAACAAAGAGGCAAAAGCCGAAGCCCTTAGACAAAGCGTTAACTCTCCTGTGCAGACATTTGCCTCTGACTACAACTGTGCGGCATTTGTAGCTGTATACAGTGAGTTGAAAAAAAGTGGAATTTGGTTTGAGCCAAAAGTCATTGTGTATGATTCGATACTTCTTGAGTGTAAGCTACAAGACGCTTCCCGTGTTTCGGCCAAGCTTTATCGGGCCATGACCAGGAAAGCCAGAGATTTTACTGTAAAGATGCAAGCAGATATATCTATAGTGGAAAGGTGGTCTGGTAAAGAGATAGACGTAGATAGTTCGTTGAGTAACAACTGCTTGGTATTTACAGCCAACTAAATATTATTTTAAAGGAGATTACCCCTAATGGTAGAACCATCAATCCCCGTAGAACCAGATGTTATAGACTCCCCTAAGTTCAAACTGAGTAGAGCTTTCCTGGACCGGTATAAAACCATAAAGCCCCCCTTTGGGTTCAATGGGCTGGGAGAGTTAGTTTACTACAGAAGCTACTCACGCCTGTTGGAGGATGGTACCAACGAGGTTTGGTGGCAGACGGTTCAGCGTGTTGTTGAGGGCTGTTACAACATGCAGAAGCGTTGGATTGAGCAACACAATCTCGGGTGGAACGCTTGGAAAGCGCAGTACTCCTCCCAGAATATGTATGACAGAATCTTCAACATGAAGTTCCTTCCCCCCGGTAGGGGGCTTTGGATGATGGGTACTCCTTATGTGGAAGAGCGCGGAATCACTATGGGCTTATTTAACTGCTCTGCGCGTACCACGGCGAACATTGATACCGAGTTTGCCGAACCATTTTGCTTCGCACAGGATTTAAGTATGTTAGGCGTAGGTGTGGGCTTTGATACATGGGGTGCCGGTACCTTGGTGATTAATAGACCTGTGGGGACTCCTGTAACCTATGTAGTACTGGACTCCAGAGAGGGGTGGGTAGATAGCACACGAGTCCTACTTAATAGCTATTTCAAGAAAAAGCAGGCTCCTGTGGAGTTTGACTACTCTTGTATCAGGGCGGCGGGAGTTCCTATAAAGGGGTTCGGAGGTATCTCAAGCGGATACGAACCCCTCGAAAAAATGCATAACCTTATGAGGGAGTGTCTGGACAAGTATATTGACAAGCCAATAACCTCCAGGGTAATAGTAGACCTCATGAATTTCATAGGGATTATGGTTGTTAGCGGTAATGTTCGGAGGACTGCTCTGCTTGCATTAGGTTCTATGTTTGACTTAGACTACTTGGATTTGAAGGACTACAGTAAGAACCCTGACAGGATGAAGCATGGCTGGAGTTCCAACAATAGCGTGGCCGCTGAGATTGGTGCTGATTACACCGAGGTAAGTAAGCGTATTGCCATAAATGGGGAGCCAGGATTAATCTGGCTAAAAAATGCCAGGTCTTACGGGAGGATGGTAGACCCCCCCGACTTCTCTGACAGCCGGGTAACTGGATGCAACCCATGCCAACCGTCTTTTGCTACTCTGCTTACGCCAGAAGGACTTGTTAAGTTTAGAGATATACGTGTCGGGAGCCGTATCTGGAGTAAGGATGGGTGGACAACTGTTATCAGGAAAGAAAGAACTGGTGTTAAACCTGTGTATAAATACGCCACAGCAACAGGTTACTTCATAGGAACGGAAAACCACAGAGTCGTATCCAACAAAAAGAAGGTTGAAGTATCAGAGGCTTTGACTATAGACAGCCTGTTAGGTTCAGGTAACACCGAAATAGTCGTAGACCCACAAGATGTAATGGATGGTCTTGTGATTGGACAAGGGTATAAGGAGGATTCAGGGGAACACAGGATATTCCTATACGATACAGAGTATACTCTATACGGGCTTAATCCTGAACTTGAAAAGTTGACTCTTGAACCTAGACAGGACGGAGACTCTCACTACGTAAATACTACCATTACTCCCGACGAGTTGGTATCTCCTGCAACGAGGTCTATTCCCGAAAGATTTATACGTTCTAGGAATAAGACTGTAGGATTCTTGCTAGGTTTTTATGGGGCTAAAGGGGTATGTAAGAATAACAAGATTGTCATGAGCACTTCTAGTCCCGCAATGCGTGACCAGTTACTGCTAATGTTGAATAGTATAGGTATTCCTGCTTACTTAATGGCAGATAGGTATGTAACTGGCATACGTGCTACTGTAGAACACACCTGTAAGGAGAGTTACACATTATCTATAACTCAGGGTGTTAATGAGTTTTTAAGAATAATGGGCTTTGAACTTAAAGGTTCAGAATCTTATAAACCTAAAACACTAGGTTACACCAGGAATGCCTACGAGATAGTATCTAGAGTGTATCTAGGGAAGCACACAGTTTACAGTATCACTGTAGACAACGACAGCCACACATACTGGACTGGTGGTCTCGATGTAGCTAACTGCGGGGAAATTATGCTTGAGGGCGGGGGGGAGATGTGTAATGTCGTAGAAACATTCCCGGATGCTCACGAAGATTTTGAGGACTTTAAACAGACCCTTAAATACGCCTACCTGTATGGGAAGACTGTAACCCTGTCTACAACACACTGGCCTAATACAAACAGAATTATGCTGAGAAACAGGAGGGTTGGACTGTCTATGTCCGGTATTCAGCAGTTTGTTGCAGGCAGGGGGTTGGATACACTTAAACATTGGTGTAATGATGGATATTTCGCGTTAAAAGAGTACGATAGAACATATTCTGATTGGTTTGCTATTCCCCGGTCTGTGCGGCTGACTACGGTCAAGCCGAGCGGGTCTGTTTCTCTGCTGTCATCGGCAACACCGGGTATGCACTGGCCCGAAAGTCTCACGTACATACGCAGGGTTAGGCTGGCTAGGGACAGCAACTTAATTCCTGCGCTTGTTGAAGCCGGGTATACCATAGAGCCTTGTGTGGGACAGGAAGAGTCTACAGTGGTTGTAGAGATACCCGTTAAAATTGATGACCACGGAGGTAAACTGCGCTCTGTTCATGACGTGTCTATGTGGGAACAACTCTCCATGGCGTCATTCTTGCAGAAGTACTGGTCAGACAACGCAGTTTCTACAACAGTGTCATTTGACCCCGAAACTGAAGGACACCAGATTCCTGCCGCGTTAGAGCATTTCCAATACTGCTTGAAGGGGGTGTCCTTCTTACCGAGGGTGGACACTGGAGCTTATCCCCAGATGCCTTACGAGGCCATAACGGAAGAGAGGTATCAGGAAATGGCATCAAAACTGAAACCACTTGATTTCGGGGAGATTCTTAACGAAAGGGCTGAGGCGGAAAAGTATTGTGATGGAGACAAGTGCCAGATATAAGGGGATTTCTATGAATTACCTAGTTTGTGTTGGTATTGCCTTACTAATTTATGTCGCGGGGTATAGGACAGGGTTTATTATGGGACAGGAGAATATACTGGAGAGAGCCGCCAGCTACTCTAGAGAAGCCGAGGAAAAAACGCAGGGCAAGGAATAAAACGTGCCTAATTTCCTTGACATAATATTCGGGAAGTGAGATAATAAAGGGGAACTTAGATGGGAAAAACAATGGACAAAGTTACACCTGAAAATGCGGCCACCTGGTTTTTTGACTACGATGACGAAGAGGGGGAGGAAGAGAAGCCGGTAGAGGCGCATCTGAGGCAGGAACTCCCTCAACTATCGGAGTCTGAGGACGCCTCTCCTTTTATTGAAGAGGCCGTAGCCCAAACTCCCCCCAAGCCTAGGGGAAGACCCAAAGCTTCTGCCAGCGAAGGTAATGCTGCCAGCGAAGGTAATGCTGCCAGCGAAGGTAATGCTGCCAGCGAAGCTACCGCTTTGGATATCCCTGCTGCTATTCAGGACCCTCCTAAGGTAGTAACAACCAGCAAACCTAAAAAGAATACTGCAGAAGAATCCCCCGCTCCTCCCACCCTAGAAAACGTAGGAGTTCCAGGTTCCTATACAGAGGAGATAGATAACTCTCTGGCTTTTAGCTCTGCGGAATCAGTGGATATAGAGAGGCTCCTCCAACTTCAGAAGAGGAAGACGCTTACACTCTCAGAAGCAGATGAGTTAGGGATGTTGCAAGCTAAGGTTATTGAGCGAGACCGTCAGATGTTTACTCTGGCTCTTAAGGAATCTTTTGATACCGTAGCATCTCCTAAGTTCGATTACGACTTGGTTTACAGTGTTGTATCTAAGGAAATGCCCAAGCTCAACCCTAACGCTGACTTCCTTGACTGTAAGAGGGGTATAGCAGAGGCTCAAAATCACTTGGGATACCTCACCTCTATCTACCTGCAACATTGCGGAGAGGTTCAGGATTACAAGTCTGTGATAGCTACTCTGAAATCTGCGTGGCAGGCAATATCCCTGAAAAATGCGGAGAAACAGCGCGAGGGGGAGTTTGCGCTTCACTTCTGGAAGGCTTCATCTGAGTTAGACCGGATGCAGAATGCCTTAGACCGATTGAAGATGGCAATGGATTTGGCGGCGTCTACCCGAGACGCTATATCCAGACAACTAACTGCCATAGACATGCAGGCCAGAATTACGGGAGAGGAAGTGTTTGAGCTTCCCCCAGATGAAGATTCTGAGGTTGAGACTATGGATTGGGACGTAGAAGAAGAAGACACCGATGCGGATTACAGCTTCTAGAAGTTATCAGAAGAAGCAGAAAAGTGCTGAGTACTTTGACTCTCCGGCTGTACGTGAACCAGACAAGTGGATTACTGTAGACGAGGCACGTAAAATATTGGGGGTAACCCGTATGCGTGTTCATCAACTTTCAAAAGAAGCGGACGCTAAAGGAACCCCTGTAATCACAATGGTTCAGCTACACCCCAGATTAAACATGGTGTTTAGAGAAGATGTGGAGAAGTACAGGGATAGCAGAAATGGCTGAACCTACTGTATACGATTACCCTGGATACCTAGTTACTCAATCTGCAGACCAAAATGAACAGGGAGAGACTACATGGTCATACTCCATGTTTATCAGTGCTGACAAAGTAAATATCAAAGCTTCAGGAAACAAAGCTCTGACAGCTTTTTTAAGATTGATGGCTACTACTTTTGATAGCCGTGGTTACATTGACATAGGGATATTTGAGCGACATCTAGATGCTAAAAAAGACTACCCTCTTATAGGAGACATGAAAGATGCAAAAGGATGCAATGCAAAAAGTAAGCTCTAGCAATCTTTCTGCTGTGGGATATAACGAGGACAGTAAAGAGCTTTATGTAGAGTTCAAAAACGGAAATACATATAAGTACAGGGACGTTCCTAAACAAACCTACGCCGACTTGCTATCCGCAGAAAGTATTGGAAGCAAATTTAATAAAAGTGTTAGGACTGTTTATTCTTGTATACAAGTTAAGGAAAAGGAAGAACGTCCTGTAGCTGTTCAGTTTAAGTATGAGTTAATCTCTAAAGATGGCCCCGCTAAGTTAAATCTTACATTTACTTTTGTTAATGAGTGGAGGACTATATCTTTAGACTTTGCAAATGTTGAGGCTGGGCTATATTCTCTGCCAGAGTGGGTTTCTTCTTGTGTTCCAGATTCTACCGGTCTGATAACTGAGTTGCTGGAGTATCTTAAAACAGGCCCAATAACAGGGTGTCTCCTGTGGAACGGGAAGAAGTTCTTGCCCATAGAAGAGCCTATGCCTATGCTGGAAGAACCCGCTGTTGATGAGCGCAAGGCCCGCCGTGCAGATAGAGCCGCTCGATTTTTCGGTAGGTGACCCATGAAAACAGTTATTCTCGGATTTGACCCCGGTTTCCGTGGTGCCATGGCTGTTGTAGACGTGGATACCATGGAAGCTGAAGTCCATGACTTTCCCGTAAACCGGGTTAAGAAAAAGACTGGTAACGCGGTAGAGACCACGTTCGACAAAAAGGGTATTTCGGAGTTGCTGAGACTTTACCGAAAGGACATGCCTGAAATTAATTCAGACCTTAATGTTGTAGCTCAGATGGAGCAAGTGGGCTGTAGGGCGGGGCAAGGGCGAACGTCAATTTGGACGTTTGGGTTTGGGGTTGGGCTTCTTACTGGGATATTGGAAGCCTTTAACATACCCGTGTTAGAAGCAGTTACCCCACAGAAGTGGAAGTCTGTTGTGATGGAGGACTACTCCTATATCATAGCAGAAGACAGAAAACAGAGGAAGCATAGTACCCTTAAGGATGGTGAATTATTAGAGTTAAAGCGGGGTAGGGATAAGAAGATAGCACACATGGAATTAAATAGAGCCAAGGAGTTATTTCCTAAGCTTGCTGATTCTCTTAAGCTTTCTAAAGATGGTAGAACCGATGCATTACTGATTTCTTATTACGGGGCATGTTTGCTCTCGGCTAGAGGAGATTCTTTTGGTATTAAAGTGTGACCATGACAAACCTAATGTTCCTGCGTGGCTTCTCAAAACCACAGGAGTAAACTGGGTGTGTCAGCAATGCTATAAGAAGGGGTTATTTAAAGCTACTGGCAACATGGGTAAGCCTGCCGCTCCGCCCTTTATGTCTGCGGAGATGAAGAAAAAGCAAAGCTTACAGCAAGTTGCAGACAGCATTAGTACCTCTAACAAAGGGGGTGTGTAACCTAACTATAAAGGCCCCTAGAAGGCACCTATGAACATTACAGCTTAAGCAAACTTACGAATAAACGAGAGTAGAAAACAAAATGTCGAACATATATGACCTCTATAAGCAGAATCTTACAGAAGATTCAAATGACGGGTTTGATACGGGGGTACGCGCCCCATGGAAGACTCTTAAAGTCCGTCAGGATTTTTCGGAGCTTGAAGACGGAACCGTTCTGAAGCCTGGTACCTTCTTTGAGTATGTGTCTAAGAACGCTCCAGTTTCAGAAGACGGCTCTGTTGGAGTGACGTTCCCTGAGTCAGACCACATTGACTGCCTTGTTTTTGCCACACGAACATCAAGAGTTCTGTGGGACAAGAACAATAAAGAAACTCCCAGATGCCAGTCCTACAATGGTGATTACCCGGATGTGAGGGACCCCGTAAGCCCTTCGTGTAAGACATGTCCCTATGCTAAGACGGGAGAGTGCAAACCTACAGCGGCGCTATTGTTAGGAATCCCCAAAATTAAGGAAGGGGGGGAGTTCGAGTGCAGACCCTATAACCTGCAACTAGGGAAAGCGGGGCTGAGAACAACACGAACATTTGTTCAGAACACACTGCTTTCCCATGTACAGGAAACATTGGGAATACCGGCGTATCTGCTTATTACCCGCATAAAGACAAAGCAGATAGAGGGTGCTTCATACAAGTACTTTGCGCCTGTGTTCCCTAACGATGACTACTATGACAAACAAGTAGAGGGAATCAAAGCAGGGAAGCGAGGCTTTACTGAAGAGCAAATAGGAATTATCCGAAAGCTCAAAGAAGAGCTAGTCCCTCTCTACAAGCAGTCGGGGCAGAGTGAGCCTCAGCAGGTAGCTATTGAGGCTCCCGCGCCCAAGCACTACTTGACTGCTTCAACCGATTCGACAGTGATAGAAACAAGCTCTGAGGATACAGAGATTGTTGACTTCTTTGCTGGTGAATAGGTAACAACCCCAGCGGGGGGTGCGCCAGGATGGATGCACCCCCCGCCTTCTATACCCCGAAAGGACACGTCGTGGCAGACTCACAGTATCAGAAGTCTATCTTAGATGCTATTAAAAACAACCCACTCTGCAAAAAGAGTGGTATTTCTATTAGTAGCTACAGCGCAATAGGCGAAAAGCCACTTGCAGTTATACCTTCCGGCTTTTACGAACTGGACTACATGCTTTTGGGTCCAGAATTGGGGGGAATTCCCATGGGGCGTATTGTGGAATTCTTTGGCCCAGAAGCTGGAGGTAAGAGCACCATGGGGTTGCGGGTAATATCGGAAGCTCAGCGGCTAGGACATACGTGCCTGCTCATTGATGTAGAACAGGCTTACGGAGATAGCCCTGGAAGGGAGTGGCTCCAGAAGATTGGGGTAAACCTCGGGGAAAACGGACTGCTCTATAGTGGAGAAACGATAGCAGAGGATATATTCAACCTAACCTTGGCCTCTATAAAGGCGGGAGTAAAAGTGGTTATGCTTGACAGCGTAGCTGCCATGGTTCCGCGTAGTGAGTCTATTGAAGAGTCCTTGGCAAGCACGAAACAAAAGCGCAATACCGGATTTGACCAGAAACATATGGGAGGACTCTCTAAAGCCCTTACTGCAGGACTTACACAGCTAAACAAAGTGGTTGCGGATACTGGTGCTCTGCTTATATGTATCAATCAGGTTCGTGACTATATCGGGTTTAACCCCAGTGGAATTCCCATACTGACAAGACCGGGAGGTCACGCCTTTAAGCACTACTCCAGCCTGTCCCTTCAGTTCACCAAGGTTCAAACAATACGTGAGGGTACTACTATTGTAGGTAACTACGCAAAGATTAAGGTTGTAAAGTGTAAGGTAGGCCCAGGCTATGGCAGGGAAACGGGTAAGGACACGCCTAATCACATAGCTATCTACTATGATGGTAGAAAAGTTACACCCCTAGAGAACATCCTTCCAATTGCTGTTGAGCAGGGCATTGTGGGGAAACCATCAGCAAGAACCTACAGGTACGTAGCCTTAGACGGGTCAGATATCTCGGCTACCAGTAGGGATGCCTTCATAAAGCAACTGGAAGAGCATGGGGTTGTGGATGAACTTACTACGAGGGTATCCTCCGGGGGGGCTAACCAAGCATCAGTAGTAGACACTATAATAGTGGATGACGATGACGTGGAGTCTGGGTGGGAGTCAGCATTAGACGACTAGGTTTATGCTAGACCAGTTTGTTATAGAGCCTAAGGCCCCAAAAGATGTTGAGATAAACAACAATGTTATCCAGCAGTTGCACACACAACTTTTGGAAAACAAACCTGCTTCTCAATATCTTTTGGACAGGGGGATTCCCCCCGAGGTGTGGGAAGAATTCTCTCTGGGGTACCTTCCTTTGAATGGTACGAATAACAGGGAGTTCATGCCTTTGTGTGGTAGGATAATAATCCCCCTGTATGACTGCTACGGGGTTCCAATATGCCTTGCGGGTAGAACTCTTAATAAAGATAGCCCCTGTAAGTACTGGCATCCCAGTTATGAGAAAAAGTATCATATATGGAATCTTAACAGAGCAAAAGAGCATATAGTCAACAAAAACTTTGTAGTTATAGTAGAAGGCTTTATGCACGTTTTCGGGTTGTGGGCCAGAGGGATAAGGAATGTGGTGTCCTTACAGGGAACAACAATACAGAGAGAGCGGATTCCCCTGCTGCTAAGATACACAAAAACAGTAATTGCAATACCAGATACAGATAAGGCGGGGCAGGGTGGGTGGAGGCACCTGTCCAAAGTGCTAAAAGATGAGCCTTATAATATGTCTGTGTTTAGGCTTATACTACCTGAGGAGTATAATGACATAGACGAGTTTTTTCTTAACTCTCCTACTAGTAGTTCTCTACCTGTCGTTGAAGCTCTTAAAAACCCTTGGGCTAGGAGAAACTCCCCGAAGTCTGATACTATAGAAATAAAGAACAAGGTTCTGAAAACATTTAAAAACCTAGTGTAGGTGTCTACTATGAGCAAAACCAGAAAACTATTAGATTCCATTATGAACGATAAAGAGTCCCAAGAAATCTTGGGGGCTATTATCAATGCTAATGGTATACATAAGTTGGCACAGGTCGCATCACCCGGTGGAGCCTACGGGCCTGCGGGCGCACCTGTGGAGGAGCAGCCTGTGCGGGACTTCGAGACTCAGCCACCTCAGGCGGAGCAGGCCGCTAGGGCTGGTGTAGGCTACAACGGGGTAGTGGGAGATAACCAACCCCACCCGAAAATGGTTCCCTTGCTAAAGGGGTTACACGACTGGAGAACCCAAATTGTAAAACACGACATCCCAGATGAGGAGAAGGGCTACACTGATTACAGCAGGGCTGCTGACTGGTTCAACAGACACGCAGAGGTTAGACCAGAACTTAAGAAATACGCAGATAAGTATGCTAAAATGGCCTCAGACGAGATGAACCATAAACTTACCCTCGCCACCATCAGAGATGACCTCGTAACCCTGAGCGAAGAGATAACCAGAGGTACCTGACACTACTAGTTGAATGCTCACCAAAATAACCCTAACCAATTTCCAGAGTCACAAACACACAGAAATATCAGACCTATCTCCAGGTATTAACTGCATAGTAGGAGAATCACAGACAGGGAAATCAGCCATATATCGCGCCCTCTACTGGCTTTACTTCAACGATTATACGGGTAAGGCAGATAGCTTCATCAGGAAGGGGGCTTCAGCGTGTTCTGTAAAAGTATGGTTAGATTCCGGGCACTCCATAGAAAGAGTTAAGGGAAGTGCTCTAAATGATTATGTCATTACAGAACCAGACGGAAAAGAGCAGAGATTTACAAATATAGGCTCTTCTGTACCTGACGAAGTAAGTAGCCTGCTCCAGATTGGAACCTACATTGTACCTGGAGAAAAGCGCGTAAGCCCTGTAAACTTCTCCCAGCAGGGAGAGCCTACCTTCCTTTTGTATAAGTCAGGTCCCGAAAGAGCAAGGATGCTCAACTGCTTCACCGGTGCAGATAAGCTAGACAAATGCATACGGGAGTTGACTGCGGAAAGTAGGGATTACGCCAAAGAACGTAAGAATATCCTCAAGCAACTTGAAACAATAGTTGATAAGATTTCCGAGTCTGACTACCTCGAACAAGCTGAGCAGATTTTAGCGGAGTTCTCGGCAAGTGTAACTCAGGCACAGGATGTTAGAAAAAGACTAGATAACCTTGTAAGGCTCAAACTATCGGGGGATACCTGCAAGCTAACCCTCAACAAATGTCAGGATAGCTTAAACTCTTTAAAAGCTCTAAATGCGGATGACATTGACATCAGGAAGCTGTGGGCACTCACGAATAGATACAAAACCCTGACTTCCATGCAGTCCCGCGTCCGCAGGCTTATAGCTGCCGGGAATAAGGCTCTGGAGGGAGAAGACAGGCTTCCCGTAATACCCCTAGACCCCTCAGAGGTATCTAGGGTGTGGAAGCGCCATAAGGCGCTCCTGGGGCTTAATAATCGTCTTGTAGCCACGCAGAAGAGAGCTTCCGCCGCAGAGACAGGGCTGAAGCAGACAGAGGCAAACCTTAGGGATGCCGAAGCGGCCTACAAGAAGCTTCTGTCAGACCTCGGAGTGTGTCCTGTCTGTGGTTCAGAGGTTACGGAGAAAGGACTTAAAACACACCTGAATGGCTAAGTTTCTGTATAGTACAGACCACCACTTCCATCACATAGGGCCAGTTAAACGCATAGATGACTTCCCTCAGTCTCTGTTGGAAAAACTAGAAGAAACAGTTCAACTGTCGAATGACCTGTCTTGTGACGCTATGCTGTTTGGGGGAGACTTCTTTAATAATACGTCACCAGGCCCTAAAATAATTAAGCAGATAATACAGGTGCTTAGGGGAGCAAAAGCCCCCATTTGGGCTATTATGGGAAACCATGATGTACCTGGTAACTTGGAAGCTAGTGAAGATAAGATACTGGGTCTTCTTAGAGAGTTCGATGATTTTCCTATTAATTACATAGATGAATCAAGACCTGTAATCATAGACAATGTAACTATTGAGGGTATACCTTTTTACAGGGGTATAGAGAAGGCCTTACTAGCTCATAACAAACAACCAGAACCTAACAGAGTTTTAATGGCCCACGCCTTTATAGCTGATAAGCCATGTATGTTCGACTACTGCTTTTACGGGGACCTGAAGCTTTCAGCAGTAGCCATACTTACAAGTCATTACCACACAAGTTTTGGGGTTAAAGAAAACGGGAATGGAAACGTATTTGTTTCTCCGGGAGGTTTTTCCCGTCTGACCGTTCAAGATGTTAATAGGACTCCACAAGTTTCAGTAGTTGAAATTGACGGCTATACCTGTAAGGTAGATATGCTTCCTCTGACGACAGCAAAACCGGTAGAGGAGATATTTGACCTTAACGAGCTTAGGGCTAAAAGCGAAGCCGAAGACTCCCTTAAACTCTTTGTAGATAAAATCTCTAACGTAGAGTTGGCTTTCGTGGATATACCCTCTTTGATTGATAGACTTTCCAAGGAGTCTAAGTTGCCTAAAGAAGTAAGAGAAGTAGCATTGACTAAATATTACCAGGTACTAAGTAGTGATGGATGTTAACACAGTAGAAACAAGTATTTCTAACCTAAATGATGCAATACAGAAGCACAGAGAGTTAAAAGCTACTCTTTCTGCTCAGGCTACAGCGACAAAAGCTGAACTGCAGTCCATAGCTAAAGAGTTAAAAGAGTTAGGCATTGACCCCAAGAATCTGGAAGAAGAGATACAGAAAACAGAGATTGAACTAGAGGAGCTACTGGCTGAAGCTGAGGGGTTCTTAGAAAAACTGGAAAAATTTGAATACTGACGAGTGCTACATGAGAAGGCAAGAAGAGCTTGTTAGCAAGGTAGCCTATCTGGAAAAGAAGATAGCGGCGAAAAGGGCTGTAAGAGAACTACTGAAAGAACAGAAAGAGGACTCAGAGCTAAAATTACAAGAGTTAGAAAAGCAAGAAGCTCTATATAAGGAGGCTTGTATTTTACTGGGTAGGGTTTCCGACCACACTCAGGATGATATTAAACAACACTTCGAAATAGCGGGGACTCTAATTCTTCAAAGTATATTTGGGCCTAGCTACAGATTTGAGGTGGAGTTGTCTAAGGGAAATTTACAGAATTCTAGTTTGGGTTTTTCCGTAGCGACTCCTTACGGCGAGGATGACACCCTATCCGTTGACCCCTTGAATGACAGCGGGGGGCTTAGAGACGTAATAGGGTTTGCCCTTAGACTGGCTTTTCTGAAGTTGGCTAAGAATCACGGGGTACTCTTCTTAGACGAGTGCTTCCGGCAGTTGTCCTCGGTATATATATCTAATATGGTAGTAGCCCTGAAATTAGCCCACGAAGAACTAAACCATCAGATACTACTGGTTACCCATGACAATAGACTGCTGGAGTGTGCGGATAAGGTGATAACACTTAAAAAGCAACACAGCGTTTCTACTACAGGAGGAAAGCCCTCTTAAGGGTTTCTTCTGTAGTATAGTCTACACCGGCCTGTCCCACTGTGAGTCCGAACTCGTCAGGGTCGTTCAGAAGAAGACCCCTGGGCATCTGGTCTAAGACTATAGCATTGTGAAGGCTGTCATCCTCGTACCGAACTACAAGGAATGCTCCACTTAAGTCAGTAGCCCCCTGTGGTCCTTGCGCCCCCTGAGGACCCTGTGGCCCCTGAGAACCTGCTACCCCCTGTGGCCCCTGAGAACCTGCTACCCCCTGAGGCCCTTGAGAACCCGCTGCCCCCTGAGGGCCGGGAAGGCCATCTACTCCCCGAGGGCCGGGGAACCCATCCTCTCCCCTTATACCGTTACGTCCATCTGCTCCTTGGGGTCCGGGAAGTCCATCTGCTCCCCGAGGGCCGTCAGCCCCCTGAGGCCCCTGTGGCCCTGTAGGTGCTGAGTAGCTGATAACTATCTGGTTTTCAAGCTCTTCTACGTCTGAAGTGTCACAATTTATAGAAAGTTGCATTTATCACACCATCATTCAACAGGTTCTTCTATTTAAAATAAGTTTGGTAACCGTCTACTATGTATTTACAGTTACTGGATACCAGGTTTGTTCCTAAAGTATTTAGCACCTGTATCTCATCCATTAAAAAGTATCTTGAACCAGTAGATTTTTCAAACTCTATTTTTACGTATCTAGCGTCAACAGGGGAGTTTAAGGTAACTGATATATCACCAAAGCCAGTTTCATAGCCGTCGTTTACCCAAGTTCCCTGCGTAACGTATCCGTCTCCCTTGAAGGTCTCAGTGAAGTAGTAGTCCCCGTTCTTATACCCAATAGCAGGAGTTACATATGCGGGACCTGTGGGTATAGGAAAACTGATTATTCCATCGTTATAAGAAGACCCACTAGCTAAGCTGGTAAGAGTACCGTAAACGCTATTAACTACCCAAAACTTATTGTCAGTTGAATTATATACAAATTTATAACTTGCAGAGTTTAGAGATGGATGATTTTTGTTTAACAGATGTAACTTATAAGCTGGTAAATAGTCTGCTTTGGTTATCGGTGCCCAACTGGGGCCACTTACACCCATTGATAAATATGACGGAATACAAGAATCGTCAGTACCAGAAATTGAGGTCTTAACCGTAATACTAGACAGCTTAGCCTTATCTTGAACACCTACCTTTACTGAATCTACTTCTTGTAATCTACTAGAAGGAATTTCCACATTGTTACTGTCATAGGTTATTAGGTCTAGTATAACCCCCTTGTTATTTATAGTATGTTTATACTGATAAAACACAGGTTTGTACTCAGTAATATATTTTATAGCACCCATAGTCTCCCTATCATTTTTGTCTGGGCCATAGGGTTTTGCACCTTCAGGAGCATCACAATATAACATTCTACTTTTACCGTAAAAAGTACCAGTAGATGTGATGGTGTATACTCCGTTAAGCTCACTATTTAGGGTGAATCCGTGTAGTTCTACCTGCTCTCCGGGTAAGACATAGCAGCTAAGGTCATATCTAGTGGCCATGGCGAGAGTAGCACCGTTACATTCAATGTACTCTAAGGGGGTGTCGGTAGGTTTGTTGTTACCTTCTATTATTCTACCGGGTTTTAAAAACATTCCCATATGAGGGCCGTGCTGGTCGTGCTCTGCTACTCCGCACTCTTGCTGGTCTCCCTCACCAGGCCACCAGTTAAAGTGGCGTACGAACCCCAACTGACGCGCCATAGCAAAAAGCCTGAAGGCATACTCTGCCTGCTTCCTGATATTTAGGCCCATACCCCCACCGTAAATACCAGCGTCTGTTCCTATCTCCCCAAATATAGCTGTTGTACCAGGAGTACCATATTTACGCATGATATAACCAGCACTAACTAAATTTGTGTCGTAATCTTGCTGCCAGCCCAAGTCGGGACTTTTGTTTGTGTACAGATATGGATGCCACGAGGCTACATCTATATATCTTGGACCATATAAGTCATATATAGTCTGCATCCAACCCTCAAAATCATTTGCATATCCAGGACTTATTATTTTGCATCTAGGGTCTACAGACCTAGCTGTGTCGGCCATATCTTTGTGAAGAAAAGCGTTAACCTTATCTCCACCCACAAAGAATATGGTAGACATTGGCTCATTCCATGCTTCCCATCCCCACACACCAGAATCTTTGTAACGAGTAACTACCGCTCTTACCCAGTCTATCCAATCATCCGGGTAATAGTAGTCGTAATACACTGCGACATCACCACCCTCAGGAATTGTAGATTGGTAGATACACAAATAATCATCTATAGTTACACCCCAAGGTACATAGGTAGAGGGGCCTACCTTACCCAGTGTGCCAAGTACACTAATACCAAATTTGAGAGGAAAAGTGAGGCCAGCATTTTGGAATTCGCACCAACCTAGGGCCTCCGATGACCCCAAAGTACCCCCAGCTTGCGGGGGGCGCTGCCAACCGGGAGTTTGCTTAATCCATACCCCAAAAGTCTCGCCAGTTTTAGCTACAGTTAAATATAGGGGGTTGCCGGGTGTGGGATATACAACAGCCCCCGGTAAAATCTGAGTCTTCTCAAAAGCTACGCCGTTTACCTTTCCATATACAGCCGTTCTTCCCAAGTCCCACCCATAAACGTATTTGAATAGGTTGTCGTCGTCTTTATAGGCCATCAAACCAACCCACAGATTTTGTGCCTGGTTGTTACCTCCGGAATAGTTAGGACAGTCTTTTATAACTAGTTGGGCATAGAAATCATCGGTGTCTCTTTCTGAATTTAGTGTTTGGTAAAGGTAGGCACCATATGTGTACCGATTATCCTGGTTACCCCAGTTTCTTGCATCTATATAAATACATCCTGCGGTTTCCTCGGAATTTATAGCCCAAGCTGCTGGAGACCCGGTAGGTTCGTTTAACCAGGCCCATACAGGTTCTAGTGAGTTTCCGGTAAAATTGTCTCCCGCCATACCCTCTACATAGTAGTCTTTCCTAGTTATAACCCCAGAAACCTCATCTATTACATAATCAAGTCCGTAGACATATGGTTCTTCGGTTATTAAATCAAACGAAGCTTTTATAGAAGAATGCGCTAAAGGACTACTACCGTATGCTCCGGCTAACTCGGACCACGGAAATCTCAAACGTCCCTTTCTCTCCAGCATATAGTTAGTCTGTAAAGGTTCTCCATTTACGAAGTTATCAATATAGGACCACTCAACCCAATCTCCAGTATTATTATTATCAACCCACACTTGTTCTGTCCCTAAACTTACAGGATACTCCCGTGCGGCATAGGGACCGGTTAGCCAGGGTTGATGTTGTTCATATATCTCAGAGCGGTCCGACAGATTAGAATAATAGGCTTGGCGAAATCCAGTCCAGCTAACGCCAAATGTAGGTGGGGTAACAATATGACCCTCAAATCTAGTAGTTTCAAATGGGTAGGGGAAAACATATGCCGGGTAGGATAACCACGCGGGAGTTTCGGGGTTAAACCCGGTCATAAGGCGGTTATGGGCAAGCTGTTTCTCGTTAGAATCAAAGGTTACAATCTCACCATCTACAGACCTGGATGGGGGGTACTGTTTCGACCTACAACGGTTAGCCCACCAGGGGCAGTACCCTATGTGAAGAAACATTGGTAGCTTTCTATCTATAATTGCGTTTAGATTAAATTCTACCGGTTCCCAGTTGGGTGTTTTACCACTTCCATACACCGCGTCCCAAGAAACTTCAGTATTAGATGCTTTTATGCCTAAATCATCCATTACAGCGTAGGCGGGGTCAGCGGATATATAAGTCCAGGTAGGAAACTCACCACGTTTTATGTTGTAATCTTGTTTTGGAAGCTCAGTTTTGTCCGCGTATACCCACAACCAGTTTGGGTCACTACGGCGAGAAGTTGCTCGAACCCCATTAGTCAGACACCTGTGGGCAAAGTAGTCAGTCATGTCGGGGACTGAGTCAGACACAGAGTAGAGGCTGAACCCATGGCTGTAACTGGTTAAATCTGTTACAGGAGTTGCCTGCCACAGTTTTAACCCCCCAACTTGTTGAGGTTCTCTAGTAACTCTTTTAGGCATCAGGCTCTATCCGGTTGACATACCCATTAACAACAATCTTGTCCGAAGTAGATGCGTATGCCGAGATAACCCCCCCGTTCTGTAGGACAAACCCAGGAACAACCAGAACAAAACCAGAAAGGGCCGGAACTGATAAAGTAGAACTATGAGCAGGGCCGGTACCTCCCCACTGAATAGTTAAGTCTGTATCAGTGCTGTCGTTGTTAGCTGCATAAATGTATATCTCATCCAGATTGTTAAATCCGGTACCAGCTATAGCTGAATGCAGAGTAGTTCCCGTGCTTCCGGTAGCACTTACTAGAATTTGTCTTCCGTCAACACTTTCTGAAAGAATACCCTTTGAAAAACCCATTTAAAAACCTCAGCTAAATACTCTAATTGTTATTAAGTCCGAAACTGTAAGAATACTGGAACCTGTTGCGCCTGCTGTTCCTTGAGGGCCTTGTGCACCTGCTGTTCCTTGTGGGCCTTGTGCCCCTGCTGTCCCTTGAGGGCCTTGTGCCCCTGCTGTCCCTTGAGGGCCTTGTGCCCCTGTTGCCCCCGTAGGACCCTGGGGGCCAAGTAGCCCTTCTGTTCCACCAGTAGGGCCTTGAGGGCCTTGTGCGCCTGCTGTTCCTTGTGGGCCTTGTGCGCCTGCTGTTCCTTGTG
>CAYNGF010000057.1:0-21540 GCA_964396515.1 uncultured Paludibacter sp. | reverse complement strand
GCTTGGTACATTTTTCGCCGCTTGGTTTTCAGAAACCTGCAGAATTCTACATGCCTAAATATGAAATAGATAGCATACGTCAACAAATAAAACCCGATTTGCGAACGACTATATACTGGAATCCGAAAATTAAATCGGACGTAAACGGCAATTTTCAAGTGAATTTTTACACTGCCGATCAGACGAATAACTATCGTGTAACACTTGAAGGAATCAGCAAGTCCGGTGAGATTTGCAGATTTATGGGAATTATTCAGCGCAGAGATTGAGAGAGTTGACAGTGGATAGTGTGTTAATGCCTAAAAGACGTTGACTGTTTTTGGTTGTTAATTAAATTTTGTTTTGCAACGATAATGAAAAATTGCGCATCATATAACAAAAACCAAATTCGAATTATGATAATACAATCTACAATTTTTGTATTTAAAAAAACGATTTTTGCGCTAAGTGTTCTGGTTTTTTGTTCGTGTGCAACTCTTTTCAATAAAACCTATACAACAATTAATATTCACACCCAATCGCCTGCTAAAATTGTAGTTTCGAACGATACGATAAAAACAATAGAAAATTCGGCGGCATTTATTGTTGAAAGAAGCAATATACCTTTAATGGTAGAAACTTTAACTGATTCGATTAAAAAAACTTATTCGGTAAAACCCATACTTTCTACAATGTTTTACAATAATTTCCTGTTTTTTCCTTATGGACTTTCAGGAGCAGTTATCGACTTTTTTTCTAAGAAAAAATTTACTTATCCTGCACATATATTTATAAATCCGTCGGATCTGAAAAATAAATATAAAATTTTGGGTAACTATAGTCATAAAGGAGAAATGTACCTGAATTTTTCAATTCCCGAAGTAAATTACATTTATCAATACACGCAGTATGGAGGATATATGCACAATGGAGGTTGCATGGGAATTTCCGGGGGAATTGATTACTATCATAAACCGTTGCAATTTATTAACCTTAACGGAACATTCGCACTCACCTACGAAGCGCCCATTCCTTTACCCTTGGAATATTTTGGACCATACGACATTGCTTACACAAGATATATAAGCGTTTCGAACAATCATCGATTCTGGTTTCTTTCTGCAGGTTATGGTTTATCTTTCAGCGAAAATGTTTGGAAATACTTCAATAATAATTCATGGGACATGACGGCTCCTTATACAGTAGTTAAGAAAAATCTGGCACTTGGCTTCGTTTTTCCGTTTTATATCAAAATATCGGAGCCATTTCACATAGGTTTTGTTTATCGCCCAAGTTTTTATCGCCCCTATTCACCACAACCATTTAAATACGAACACCTTATGAGTTTTGAACTGGCCTGGAAGTTTAAAATCAAAAACAGACGATAAATTAAAAAAGGAATGAATCAATTATGAAACATTCCTTTTTGTTTTGTCGGCTAATGTGAATTTTATTCTTTTGGTTTCATCACCACTTCAATCACATTTCCCTGATCAGTTATTTTCTTTAAAGTTGTTTTAATCAATTCAGGAGTAAGTGTTTCAACGGTAGCTTTGTAATCATCTACCAAATTAATTTTATCCTGATAATACAGTACGATAGCCGATTGCCACCAGGCATTTTCACGCAGGTCTTCTTCGTATTTTTTCAGCAAGTTTTCTTTAACTTTTTTCAAATCGTCTTCACGAGGTCCGTTAGCAACAATTTCTTCCACTTCAGAGTGAATAATACCCATTAGTTTTTCTTGTTTTTCCGGATCGGTATCGAATTGCATCATAATTACAGCTTCATCTATTGGTGTATTATTTATGCTACCTCTTACACCCACGCCATAACTTCCGCCTTCTTTTTCGCGAATGCTTTCAAGATAACGAATATTAAGAATGCTTCCGATAGTATTCAGCGCCAAGCGACTTTGTAAGTTGTAGGGAATTTTTGCGTTGTAGAGAATGTAATTCGAAGCTTTCTTTACTTTCATGTCCTGGTTAAAATAGTTCTTCACCTTTCCTTCGGGTTTGCGTACTTTATCATCATCATATTTCTCAATGATTTTTTTCGAATTAATACCTCCGAGATAAGTAAGAATTGCATTTCGAACTTTATCGTTGTTCATATCAATATTGCCGGTAAACACAAAAGTAAAATCGGCAGGTGAAGCAAAACGCTGTTTGAAAATTTCAAGTGCCTTGTCCTGGCTAATTTTATCAACTGTTTTCAAATCTACAATTACCGTACGCGGACTATGATTTGAAACAGTCAGGTTTACTGAATCGGAAAATGCATAGCGCGGATCACTCGAACGGTTTGCAAGGCTTGTACGCAACATATTTATCAATGAAGCAAAGGCATTATCGTCTTTACGCGGTGCTGTAAAGTTCAGATATACAAGTTGCAGCATAGTTTCGAAATCGGCTACCGATGATTTTCCGCTGAATCCTTCAGAATATTGATTGATAGAAGGAGTTACGGTTGCAATTTTTCCGGTCAGCAATTTTCCAAGTTCAATTTGATTATATTTTCCAAGACCATTGTTGCTTACCACTGTAGCAGCTAAAGCAGCAGAAGGCAAATCAGCAACATTTTTCACTTTCGATAATCCTCCATAGCTGTATGCCGAGAGGAGAATTTCGTCATTTTTAAATGTTGTAGGTTTAAATACTACAGTTAAGCCATTGCTGAGTTTCCATTCTGTTGTTCCTAAACTGCTGTTCTGCGATACTTTCTTAATTTTTCCAACCTTTGGTGCTTTATCGATAAGTGGTTTATTTAAATCTTCTTCTGCTTTAGCACTAAGTTCTGCTTTCTTAGCTTCATTTATAGCATTTAAAATCTGTTCATTCGAAGGAATTATTACTGTAGATTTATCAGGCGCCATAAAGGAAACGATCAGATTTTCATCGGTAACATATCTTTTTGCAGCCTGATTCACCATATCAGCATTTAACATCGGCAATATTTGTTTCATTGTTTCAAATTCCCATTCGATTCCGGGAATTGGCTCTGCGCTGAGAAAATGGCGATAATATTCCTGAACTAAGTTTCTGTTTTTTTGATTATCGCGGTCGTTGTAAGCATTTTCGATACGTTTAAGTAAGTCAGTTTTTGCCCTTTCGAGTTCAGAATTCGTAAATCCGAAACGTTTCATTTTTTCAGCTTCGAGTAACATTGCCTTCAAGCCGGCAAGTTCCTGTCCTTCTTTAGGTACGGCCAGGAATTGAAATGCATCTTTCGATTTAACCAATTCTCCATAATAAGCATATCCACCTACAAAAGGAGCATCGGCTTGTTTTGTAATTTCATCAATTCTGTAACCCATCATGGTTGAAATCAGATTATCAATTACACCTTTCATATAACCTGCCATTGACGTTTTCACAGCATCGGGAAGTACATCGTGTTTGTATTCCAGTTCAATGCGCGTCATACGTGCTTCAGGATCTTTAACCACAGCAATAATAGGCTCTACATTGTTGGGAATGGGATAAATAGGACGTTCGCCTGCATTTGGTTTTGCTTTTATATCGGCAAACATGGTTTTTATTTTGGCTTCGATAGCATCAACATCTACATCGCCAACTACAAGAATCGCCTGTTGATCAGGACGATACCATTTTTGATAATAGTCGCGTAAAGTCTTATAACTGAAATTGTTGATAACAGCCGTATCGCCAATCACATCGCGTTTGGCATATTGCGAACCCGGATACTTCAATTTATTTGCTTCTTTCCACATACGGCGTTCGGCTCCGGCACCTGTTCGCCATTCTTCGCGAATTACACCTCGTTCAGCATCAATTTCCTTATCCTCGAGCAACACAAATCCAGACCAATCGTGCAGTACCAATAATGCACTGTCAATAATTCCCTGGCGAATGGTAGGAACATCCGAAAGATTGTAAACAGTTTCATCGAGCGATGTATAAGCATTGATATTCGCACCAAACTTCACCCCTATTTTTTCGAAATAATTAATAATTCCTTTCCCCGGAAAGTTTTTTGTGCCGTTAAAACACATATGTTCAAGAAAATGCGCTAAACCGTTTTGATCGTCGTTTTCGAGAATAGCTCCTACATTTTGAGCAATATAAAACTCAGCCCGTTGTTTGGGTTGCTGGTTGTGACGAATGTAATACGTCAGTCCGTTATCTAACTTTCCGTAACGAACTTTGGGATCGATTGGCACAGGAGGAGCCTGTTGCGCGCTAACTGCTGCTGTAATTGTAAGTAAAAAAAGCAGACTTAAAACTTTGAAATTTTTCATTTTTTGTTTTTTGATTTTATTTGAAATGATAAAATAATATTGAAATTGATTATTTTGAGAATATAGATGCAAAGGAACTGAATATTTTTTGATTTTTCAGTTTTAGTAATGAAATTATTGTTAAAATCAGAACAAATTCAATTTCCAATGTCATAAGTGTATATTTTTGCATCAAAAAATGCTGAACAAATATGGCTGAAAACCTTATTATACCCGACGATTTTTCCAAAACCGAAAAATACGAATCATTAATCCCACAAATCAAAGCGCTTTGCATTGGAGAAACAGACATGGTTGCTAACCTGGCTAATATCTCTGCGGCATTACACGATACTTTTGGTTGGTTATGGGTGGGTTTTTATCTTGTTAAAGAAAATGAGTTGGTGCTGGGTCCGTTTCAAGGTCCGGTAGCTTGTACACGTATTAAATTCGGACGTGGAGTTTGCGGAACGTCATGGAAAGAAAAACGCAGCATTTTGGTTCCTGATGTAGAAAAATTTCCGGGACATATTGCTTGCAGCAGTCTATCGGTTTCCGAAATTGTTGTACCAATTTTCAATAAATCGGGCGAAGTTTTTGGCGTGCTGGATATCGACAGCAAAGAATTTGGGGTGTTAGATGAAGAAGATGAAAAGTATTTGGAGAAAATTTGTGCGTTTGTAAGTGAGATACTTAGAGAAGAATAACTTTTCCCCAATTATGGAACTTTTAATTATTTGAAAAAAACTCCTCAATAAAAAATCCGGCCATGCTGAAGCCGGATTTTTATAGTTTAGGAAAGAAATTATTCTTTCATTTTGCTTTCCATATCTTTAAAAGTTTTGTATTGTAGCGCCACATCAGAGGCTTTCACACCATCTCTGCCTTTGAGTCGGGTAAAAACATGAATGTTTGAGTTTACCATTTCAACATCAACATTTCCTCCGTTTGCAGTTTTCATGCCTTTATATATCAAAACTGCCCCTACGGGATCGGCATTGTCGTCTTCAGTGCATTTAAAAACTTTTAAATATGTATTTTCTGGTAGCGTTATGCCCTTTTGGAGGTCTTTGCGAGTTATATCTATCAATTCCATTAATTGTTTCAGCGATTCCTGAGGGCGAAAAGCATACCATTTTCCTTCTTCACCGGGAGCAATATTTGTTGGAGAAAATCCTAAAACCGGTCCAAGTAAACTCACCATGGTTAGCTGTTTGTTCGATGGTATTACAATGGGATCAATAAGGAATATTCCTTTAGGTTTTGTATAGTTTTCGAAATATCCGTTTTTCACCATATTAATAATAAGCGGACAACCGGTGGAAGATCCTGCAAGATAAATATTACGGAAACCTTTGATGCTCAACTTAGTATATTCGTCTGCAATAGAGCTTTGCCACACTTCCCATGTTGCAGCTTTAAATTCGCTATATGTACGACCATGCCCTCCGAGTAAAACCTGGGAAACATAAAAAGTTTTAGCAGAATCGGCAAAAGTGCGTAACTCGTCCCACTCAAATGTTGTAGCTGAATAACCATGAGCAGCAATTATAACCGGCATATTTTTCTGCTGCTCGGTTGGTTGGGCAATATACTCCGAAACAAGATAATTTTCAGGATGATAAAGCGATAAATCGAATAATTTATTACCATCAAGCATGGTTTCGTTATCAATTTCGGGCTGAGGATTGCAGGCAATTAACGATGTCAGAGCCGCGAAAAAAAATAATATTTTTGTTTTCATTTTCTAAATTATTTACTGAACAATTTACTTAAATCGTACATAACACTTAATCGTCCATAAATTGGGAATAAAGTACCGGGAACATTAATTCCGTTGCCGTTTATCACATTGTATCCTCCGGTTAGTCCTACAGATACTGGTATTTGAAATTTATAAATCAAACCAAATTCGGGAGCTATCATAACTGACTTTGATGGCAAGGAATTGAAAATAGATTCCTCGTAATCAGCCATAAAATAACCTGTACTTATACCTGCAAAAAGTTGAAAAGCTTTTTCTGTACGAAATCGCCAGTCAAGGCCGAAAAGATATGAGTCCTGTTTAATCGCATTACTACCCAAAGCACTTCCAAGTCGGCTGGTTACGTAAGACAGTTTCACATGCAAATGTCTGTTAAGAAGAAAATCGCCCGCAAAGTCCACTCCTATACCATTTTCGCAGTAAAGTTTTAGAGCCTGCTGACTCACAATACCAACACCGAGTTCATAAGAACTTCCTGTATTGTTTTGCGAAAAAATCTGTGGAAAGCCGGTAAAACAAAATAATAGAAATAGAATTTTCGGTTTCATAAAATTAAAAATTAATTTTTAAAATTTATAACAATGTGTTTGGTCATAAAGTTTTATTTTGAGCAAATAATTTATCCGGTTTTTTGAAAAATATAATTTGTTATATTGTTTTTAATCAATAGTTTACTGTTCTTATTATGAATAAATTTAATAGTTTTATTAAAAAAATACTTCCCGAAGTGTACGAATATAATAAATTTTTTTATTTCCTAAAAAATCCGCCTTTTAAGAAGGTATAAAAAAAAGACATATAACAACTTGCTCTTGATACTAAAATAACTCATTTCATAAATTTATTACAAAATTCCAAAAAAAATTCTTTAATTTTGTAGCTAAACAACTAAAACTAAAATTATCTATGCGATTAATCATTCAGAATGACTACGACAAAATTTCGAAATGGACTGCATATTATATTGTAGCAAAAATCCGAAAAGCTGCACCTACAAGCGAAAAACCTTTTGTTTTGGGTTTGCCCACCGGCTCAACCCCACTCGGAACATATCGTGAGCTAATTAAACTTAACAAAGCAGGAATTGTATCTTTTGCTAACGTTGTTACTTTCAATATGGACGAATATGTTGGTTTACCTAAAAATCATCCAGAAAGTTACTATTCGTTTATGTGGAAAAACTTTTTTAGTCATATTGATATTAAGGCTGAAAATGTAAATATCCTTAACGGGAACGCACCTGATTTGGCGGTTGAGTGTGAAACCTATGAAGCTAAAATTAAAACATTAGGAGGTATCGATCTATTTTTGGGAGGTATCGGACCCGATGGGCATATTGCTTTCAATGAACCGGGGTCTTCACTTTCATCACGCACACGCATTAAAACGCTCACCACAGACACAAAAATTGCTAACTCACGCTTTTTCGACAACGACATCAATAAAGTACCTGCAACTGCCCTCACAGTAGGTGTAGGCACAGTGCTCGATGCTCGTGAAGTTTTAATTATCGTAAACGGACACAGTAAAGCACGTGCACTCTATCATGCAGTTGAAGGTTCGGTAAATCACATGTGGACTATCAGCGCTTTACAAATGCATCCGAAAGGAATAATTGTATGTGATTACCCCGCATGCGATGAGCTGAAAGTAAGCACATTTAATTATTTCCTTGATATTGAAAAAAACAATCTCGATCCGGAAACATTACTTACGTAATTTCACATAAAAAATAATATCTGAATCAGAAAGAATTTTGTCAGTAAATTCTTTCTGATTTATTTTTTTTAGAGAAATCATTTAAATTAGTAATCCTAAGAGATATTGTGAAAATTATTTCTCTATATTTGCCTGAGATTTACATTTTTTACAAACAAATAAAATCAAAAAGGTATGAAAACAATCTTTTATGCATTCATTTTAATTTTATCTGCAAGTTTTTTTACTGCTTGCGATGAAACTGACGATCTTTGGAAAAATCTTATTGAAGGGAAAATCGCTCTTAAAGTAGGCTCAGCACAAGAAACGGAAACATTAAATTGTGTTTTTTACGATTACGGAGGTGAAGTATTTATTGAAGCTAAATCGGCAACCGGAGGACAGCAATTAAGTATTATGTATGGACATTGGCAAAATACAACACCATTGGCTGTTAAAACCTACGTTACATCTAAAGAGTCAGACATGATGTATGTTACTTCAATTTATGGAAATTCCGATGTAAATTCAAATCCCGGAGCAGTTGTTACAATAAAAATTACCAAAATAACTGACAATGTAATCGAAGGAGAACTGAGTGGCAAGGTTCTTTCAAACAGCAATCAGTTGGTGGACATAAAAGCTGCTTTTAAAGCTAAAAAGGAGATTCCAACATGATGGTTATCTAAAACTAACACACCCGTTAACCGAATTGGATAGCGGGTGTGCTGTTTTAATGAATTCTATTTGAAAAACGCTCTGAAAATATCGTTTCCGTTAGCATAAATCAACAAGGCAAGTAAGAACAGAAATCCGGCCGTTTGAGCGTATTCCATAAACTTATCGCTTGGTTTTCTTCCGGTTATCATTTCGTAAAGCAAGAATATTACATGTCCACCATCGAGCGCAGGAATTGGTAAGAAGTTCATAAATGCAAGTACGAGTGAGAGTAAAGCCGTCATCGACCAGAAAATTTGCCAATCCCAGACATTTGGAAACATTTTTCCTATACTGCCAAAGCCGCCTATTTGCTGCGCTCCTTCTTTAGTAAATACCAATTTAAACTGTTTCACATAACTTGTCAGCGTTTCCCAGCCTAAAGCAATTCCTGCAGGTATTGACTCCCAGAAACCATATTCAATTTTTCTTGTTTCGAAATAAGCTAATGGCGATCGTAAAGCAACGCCAATTTTTCCTGATTCTGTAATTTTTACAGTTGCATGCATTCGTGCCCCTTTTCGAACAAAATCAATTTTTGTTTCTTTTCCCGACAGATTAGACAGTTCCATAGCAATATCCTGATAAATATTCATAGCCTTACCGTTTAAGCCAATAATACTATCTCCCCTTTGTAAACCAGCTTCTTTAGCAGGGCTGCCGGCCGAAACATCTTCAACAACAAAAGGATAACGAACCGAAATCATTTCAGTTTCGCCTGCTGCAAGTACACGTTTTTCAAAATCGTCAGGAAGTGTAATTTCAACCTGAGTGCTGTCCCGTTGAACGGTTACATTCTTTTTACCATCTATTAGTAAATGACTTATAATGTCGGCACGTTGCTCCACAGGATTACCATCAATCAATAGAATTTTATCTCCGTTTTTAAAACCACTTTGCAGTAAAGTTTCAGAAAACTGTAATCCATAACTTGCATTATCGAGGGGCAAATATTCTTTTCCCCACGTGAAAAGTACGGCCGAATAAATTACCAAAGCAAGCAGAAAATTTACAAACACTCCACCAATAATAATTGGTAGGCGTTGCCAAACAGGTCTTGAACGATATTCCCAAGGTTTAGCGGCTTCGGCCAGTTGAGCTTTATCCATCGATTCGTCAATCATTCCGGCAATTTTACAATATCCACCCAGTGGCAACCATCCTATTCCCCATTCCGTATTTTCCGGATACCTACGCCAGTCATCTTCAGGTAGTTCATTCACGGGAATGGGTTCTAACTGAGCTTTTCCTTTTGAATCAAGAATAATATCACCTTCACTGTTACGCCTTTCGCGTTCGTTTGCAGGTACATTTTTTGCAAAAAATTTAACCTGCCATTTCCCATTTATCTTTTTAGCTCGAATTAGTGAAAAAGCGGGGTTGAAAAACATATAAAATTTATCGACACGTACTTTAAAAAGGCGTGCGAATAAAAAGTGACCCAACTCGTGTAAAACTACAAGAATTGATAAACTCAGGATAAGTTGTAACGCTTTAATTAAAAATGTTTCCATATAATATATTTATGTTCGGTATCTATAATTTATTGTAAGCCGGAATTGTTGTTAAATACCTTTTTGCTTAAATAAAATTTATTTGTTAATAATTTGATTTGTAGTGGTTCTTGCTGCTGCATCGGTATTAACATAATCTTCGTAAGAAGGATGTTGTATAAAAAAAGTTCGTTCCATAACTTCTTCAATAATATCACTCATTTGCAGGAAGCCAATTTTATCTTTCAAAAACTCTGCCACAACCACTTCGTTGGCTGCATTAAGAATACAAGGCATATTTCCACCGCGTTCCATGGCATAATAAGCGTAAGCCAGATTGCGGAATCGTTCTGTATCAGGCTGTTCGAATGTAAACTGCGAGCAAAGATTAAAATCCAGACGTGGAAAATTGCTTTTTAACCTATCAGGATAAGTAAATGCATACTGAATAGGCAGTTTCATATCGGGTAAACCAAGTTGGGCTTTAATTGAACCATCAGTAAACTGAACCATTGAATGTATGATTGACTGAGGATGTACAACAACTTCAATCTGATCAGGAGAAACTCCGAAAAGCCATTTTGCTTCGATAATTTCAAAACCTTTGTTCATAAGGCTTGCAGAGTCGATGGTAATTTTAGCACCCATATCCCAATTAGGATGCTTTAATGCCTGAGCACTTGTTACATGTTCGAGTTCAGCAATACTTTTAGTGCGAAATGGTCCTCCGGAAGCAGTAAGTATCAACTTCTCAATCGGGTTATTTCCTTCGCCTGCCAAACACTGAAAAATTGCCGAATGTTCGCTATCAACCGGAAGGATTGAAACATTGTATTGAGCTGCTAGTTCACAAATCAATTCACCGGCTACAACTAAAGTTTCCTTATTGGCAAGAGCTATTTTTTTACCTGCTTTGATAGCGCTTATCGTCGGTTTCAATCCTGAATACCCTACCATGGCTGTCAAAACAATATCAACAGGTTCCATAGCCGCAACCTGAGCAATTGCATCAGCACCTGCAAAAATTTTTATCGGTAGGTTAGAAAGTGCTTCTTTTAGCTTGAAGTAATGTACCTCGTTTGCAATAACTACAACTTCAGGTCGGTATCTATGCGCTTGTTCAATCAGCAAATCAACCTGATTGTTGGCGGTAATGGCATAAACTTCGAAAAGGTTACTGTTATCGGCAATTACTTCAAGAGCTTGCGTGCCAATTGAACCCGTAGAACCAAGTACAGCTATTTGTTTTTTATTTTCGACCACCTGATGATATATTATTTTCGATATTTATTTTCGACTCTTTAATCCTTCAAACCTTTCATGCTTTGAAACTTCTGAAACTTTTGAAACATTAGTTTTTTCCATTCGCGATTCGGGAAATCACTACATCTATTAAAATCTACAAATTTTTAAAAAATAATCAAGTCTTCCGGATTCATGGGTTTGCCTTGCTGCCAAAGCTCAAAATAAAATTGTTCAGGGGGCGTATTTCCTGATGTCTCTCCAGTTACAGCTATTCCTTCGCCGGCTTTCACTGAATCGCCAATTTTTTTCAATAATCGGGAATTATTTTTATAAACCGACAAATAACCATTTTCGTGCTGAACAGATATAACCCAACCCGTATCAAAAGTAAAACCGGTAAACACTACTGTACCCGAAAGTACGCTCAAAACAGTCTCACTTTTTGATGTAATTATATTAATTCCATATTGGTTTTCTGAAGGATTAAACGATGAAGAAATTACTCCTTTTACGGGTCGAAAAAAAACATATACATTTTTATTCTTAACACCGGTTATATTACTCAGATTGTACTTTTCTTCAGATTCGTAATTCTCAATAAATTCTTTTTCAGCTTTGGATTTTTCAACAAAAGAAATTGCTTTTTCTTTTAGTTGCACTGAATCAAGTTGAGCAATAGAATCTGGTCTTACTTCTCCTTTTATTATACTGCGGATAACATCAAGATAACCGGCTTGCAGTTCTACTTCTTTTTTCAGAGAGTCTAAATGCATTGCTTTTACAACTATTTCAGGGCGGTTTCCTCCTTCATCGTATCCAGGAAGGTAATACCGAATTGGTGTAGCAAAAATAAGGATTGTAAGTATAATGAAAGTAAGCAGAATAAGTGTAGAAGCGTAAATAAGCACACTGAGCCTTGAAAGCTTAATATGCCACGATTCTTCCAGTGTATTTTCATTCAGTACTGATACTCTGTATTGAAAACGCAGTTTCTGTAAAAAAAATTTAAACCAATCTGCCTTTTTTTTCATTTTCTATTTCAACAATCAAACGGATACAAAAGTAACTTATTTCGTTCGAAGAGCAATACTAATGAAGCCCAAACAAGTATCTTGTTTGAGCTTCATTATAAGTTTTTGTGTAATATTAAATCGCTACACTAATCATAAATACAGCAGCAAGGGAAATAATGGCATACAATTCGGGGAAAACAGCAAGAATCATAGTTTTTCCAAACACATCATAGCCCGAACCAATGCCGGCAATACCATTGGCACAAACCTGTCCCTGACGTATTGCAGAAAATAAACCTGTTAATGCCAAAGCAATACTGCCACCAAAAACAGCTGCAGCAGTTCCCCATGTCATATCAGGTGTTAATTTTCCGGCAAGAAGGAAATATCCTAAAAATCCGTACAAACCCTGTGTGCCGGGCAATGCACTCAACAACATGTAGTTTCCGAAAGCATCAGCATTCTTTTTGAGTGCACCAATTGCTGCGTTTCCTGTAATTGTAACTCCAAAAGCACTACCTACACCGGCGAGTCCTACCATTAATCCGATACCGATATAAGCCAAAATGATTGGTTCCATAAAATTTAATAAATTGATTTGTTGATATTTAATTGATTATTATTATTCAAAATATAGATTTTTCTTCTTTAAATTTACTGAAAGGTCGATATTTTTTTCCTCCACCTTCAAAACCTGAATTTTTATAAAACTCCACAAAAGTAAGACGCATGGGATGAACAAAAGCACTTAACGATGACATGAAGATATTTATTCCATGACCGAAAAGCAGAATAAGTATCATGATAATCTGACTTAAAACCGGTATATTTCCGCTCATTTGAAAAGCAAGATTATTGAAAACAAATCCCATAACTGCCCCCGAAATTCCTAATGCAAACAACCTGATATACGAAAGTACATCACCCAGAACGCCAGTAGCCATATTATAAGTATCCCAAAGCCCTGCACCTACATTTATCAATGGATTACGCTTAATATTATTCAATAAGTAAATGAGCAATGCTCCGCCTCCGCCGAATATATAATATCCCCATCGTGCAAGCGCTGGATCAAGATGTGCATAAGTGGTTAAAACATATGTTCCACCTGCACCAACTATAGCAATAATCCAACCCCAAGTGGAAAGTGATGCTGCCCAACCATACCGACGTACCAAACCAACAGCTTTAATTATCATCCCGAATATTATCTGAATCACACCTAACAATAACGATGTATAGAAAAGTTGTTCGGAATTTAACATAAATGATTTAAAGGACTCTAACCATTGAATTTTTGATTCGAGCAGGTTATAACCAAAAAAAGTTCCGCTTACAAAACCCATAATTACCGTAGAAGATCCCAACCAGATAAGTAATGAAAAAACAGGCTTTAAGGCATTGTTAACTTTACGACGAACAAAAATAGCAAGTAAGAGCAACAGTAAACCATAACCCGTATCGCCGAGACATAGCCCGAAAAACAACATATAAAAGGGTGCAAAAAATGGCGTAAGGTCAATTTCGTAATAATTTGGCAAATCATATAACTCGCCTATCATTTCGAATAATTTTGCAAACTTATTATTTTTCAGTTTTACGGGCACCTTTTCACCTTCAACAGGGTCGGCAACCTGGTAAAACACGTTTTCTTTTTCAAGATAGGTATTTAGTTCTTCAGTCGATTCTTCGGGACACCAACCTTCGAGCAACATTACTTTATTATCAACCGCAATACTCGTGTTAAGTACTACTTTGGTAAAATTGATATTCTGTTCAAATGAATCCTGCAGCAGCCTCAGATTATTGTATTGCGAAACAGCAATTTCCTGAATTTTCTTTTTATGTAATTCGATAGTTTGCTGAATTTCTTTAATGTTATTTAAAAGTTCAGGAGCGGTCTTTTTTGATAACTTTACAGGGTCGGCGTCAATCTCTAGTACTTCATCTTCATGCGTTACTGTGATAAAATACATCGTACTGCCGACTGTGTCAATTTCAAATGCATTGTATTTTATTTCCCATTCAGGGTTAAACTTTTTATTATTGCAGCTGAAAAAATGTAAAACATAACCTGATTTTTTTAATTCATTTAATCGTTCATGGCTAAAACTACCCCAAACCTCCATTCGCTCATAATCCTTTTCGGTTTGCTGCAATTTCTGATACAACGATTCTTGCAAATTGAAAGCCTCTTCCACATCATATAATACCTGAATGTCAGGTTCAGTAACCGATGCTTCAGCAAATGTTGAATCTTTAGGCTTATTTTTAGCGAGTAGTTTCAGCGCAGATTTGATGCGCGAAGATATCATCATCTTTTCTCTCAGCGCATCATTTTCAGCAATTCCCTCTTTTTTCTCAATCACATGTAATACTCCAATTTCCCGAATTGCATTAAGAAAATCTGTGTAATTTTTGTGATAGACCAAGAAGGAGTATTTTTTCATTTTTATTATCATAGCTCAACCTCCTTGAGTTTTTGCTGACGGGATTTAACAATTTTCTGTGAGGATTTGGAAAGATTTTCTTCATCTTCCATAAATCGTTTAATTTTAATAATAGCCTCCTGATAACCCGGTATCTGAACCTTTTCAAAAAGGTTCACTTTTTGAGTAGTTTTTTTTCTGGCAAATTCAAGTAACCGAAGTTTATACGAATAAAATTCCTGTTCAATTCCAACCTGAGCCAATTCTTTAAGTTGAGCAAGACCATCGGCATACCATTTGGGTGAATTAAAAAGACTGAATGGCTTGGTTGTGTACAAAACCTCATCGAGTACAGGAATACGTACTCCTGCAATCTTTTTAATACTCATTCTGACATCTTCAACCTGAAGAAGCGTAGTATCAAATTCGCCCCACAAAGCAAGCATTTTATCGTATGCAGCAATGCGTTGTTCAATTTCTGCTTCCAGTTTTCTGATATCATCTTTTGCCTTTTTCACTTCCATGCGAAGCGCACTTTCCTTGTTTTTAATCGTTGGTAAAGCGCGTACACGCATTTTCAGATTCTTTTCAAGCGCCTGAAGCGATGTTTTATTATATTGAAATTGTATTGCCATTTCGTTTTTTGGTCTTAATTCAGTAAGACTAAATATTTTTTATAGTGAAATAAACTGGTTCTTCTTCCCGCACTTCATTGTCGTTATTTTTCCTTTTAATTGTATGCTTAATTTTTAAAACTGCAAAATTAAGTTCAATACTTGTTTCTGTTTCTGCTACTTCTTTGTCGCTTCCTATTAACTCAGTCATTATTTCAGCACTTTGTTTCATCAACGACTTCTAAACTTTGTCGTCTTTGGATTCAACCAATTCGGATACGGTACCGGAAAATGCCCTGAGTTAGGTAAAAGTCTCAATAATGCCATTGGTAGTTTCCGTTGCCTTTTCGCTTTTCAGAATCGTTGCCAGCATATACAAGCCTTTTTCTGTAAACGCTTTAGGCAGAACAGTTGAAAATTTAATTTTATGGAGGTGGACAAAAATTTTGACCACCTTGTTTTTTTATCAGAATTTAATTTAAATACATAACCAGCAGATAATTTTTCAGGATTATTCTTCACTGCCTGGTTGATCTTTTTTGTTTGAACACCATACAATTCATCCCCATCAAAATCGATAATTACCTTTTGATTTCTGATTTCAATGATTTTGTTTTCTATTATGCCGAATTTTATGATATCTGTCATACTATTAATACAATACTACCAAAATTTATTTACAAAAAATACTTTATATTTCCCTTTAAATGGGCTAGGGGTTAGTTTTTCCAGTATTTTTCTACCAATTCTTGTTTGATGCTAACTTCGGCAGGTTTAAAATGCTCACCAAACAATTCCCAAGCTACATCGAGCATAGCATTGGTGTCAATATTTACATCAATGGCAAGCAATTTATTTGAATAATCCTTTGCAAATGCCAATGTACGTTCATCGTAATCAGTAAGGTCGAAACCGTTTTCGAGTTTTGTTTTCGCATTGGCGGCATCGGCAAACAAACGCACAGCAGCATTCATAACCTGCGGATGATCTTCGCGTGTTTTTTTTCCGATTACCAATTGTTTCAAACGTGACAAAGAACGGAACGGATCTACAATCACTTTACCAACATCTGTGTCGCGGCGCAGAAACAACTGACCTTCTGTAATATAGCCTGTATTATCTGGGATAGCGTGTGTAATATCTCCGCCTGAAAGTGTGGTAACTGCAATAATTGTTATGGAGCCTCCGGCAGGAAATTGCACAGCTTTTTCATAAATTTTTGCCAAATCGGAATAAAGTGATCCGGGCATAGAGTCTTTCGAAGGAATCTGATCCATACGGTTCGATACAATGGCAAGGGCATCAGCGTACAATGTCATATCGGTAAGCAAAACCAGCACCTTTTCGTTTTTATCAACAGCAAAATATTCTGCCGCGGTAAGTGCCATATCCGGAATAAGCAAACGTTCTACAGGTGGATTTTCAGTTGTATTTACAAAACTTACAATACGGTCGAGTACACCGGCATTGCTGAAAACATTTTTGAAATACAGATAATCGTCGTTGGTCAGACCCATTCCACCGAGAATAATTTTGTCGGTTTTTGCACGCAAAGCCACATTTGCCATTACCTGATTGTAAGGCTGTTCAGGGTCAGCAAAAAAAGGAATTTTCTGACCAGAAACTAAGGTGTTATTTAAATCGATTCCTGCAATACCTGTTGCAATAAGTTCCGAAGGTTGTTTGCGTCGAACGGGATTTACCGATGGTCCACCTATTTCACGCTCTTCACCTTCAATTTCGGGTCCACCATCAATGGGGTAGCCAAATGAATTGAAAAACCGACCCGCAAGTTGATCACTTACTTTAAGTGAAGGTGCTTTGCCAAGAAAAATAACTTCGGCATTGGTAGGAATTCCTTCGGTTCCTTCAAAAACCTGTAATGTAACTTCCTCGCCCATTATTTTCACCACCTGTGCAAGTTTGCCGTTTACGGTAGCCAACTCATCGTTTCCTACATTGGTAGCATGAAGTGAGCAAGTTGCCTTGGTTATCTGGGTTATTTTAGTGTAAATTTTTTGAAATGCTTTAGTTGCCATTTATTTAGAGTTCTTTCGGTTTTTATTAATGGATTTTATTTTCTTCTTTCAGCCAGAATTTCATTGAGTTCTGATACATATTTTTCAAAGTTTTCTGATTTAAAAGCTGAATAATTCATTTGCTTACAAACATTGATAATGCGTTTGAAATAATCCATAACTTCAACAAATCCATTGAACGAAAAATCTGTCTTACATATATTCATCACCAAACTGAGCATAAATTCCTGACGTTCGAGTGGACAAACAGCATCGATTTTATCAAATGCATCTTGTTGAAGAATAACAAAGTCGATAACTTCAGATTTCCAGAATGTAATATGATATTCAACCGGAACTCCATCATCGCCAAGTATATTGATCTGTTCCTGCACTTCCTTACCTCGTTGCAACATCGTTTTCATGTCGTTAACTTTCGAAGTCCAGTCGGGAGATATTCTTTTCGATATATATTCTTCAAATTCAGGATATTCAATATATTTTGAATAACTGTCGATAGGGTTCACAGCCGGATAACGCTTGCGGTCGGCACGTGCCTGTTCGAGTGCATAAAAACAACGCGCAGCTTTTTTCGTACTTTCAGTTACCGGTTCTTTCAGGTTACCTCCGGCAGGCGATACTGTTCCGATAAAGGTAATGGAACCTGTTTGCCCGTTTTTAAGGTAAACATAACCCGCACGACTGTAGAAATTTGCAATAATTGCCGAAAGGTCCATAGGGAAAGCATCCTGTCCCGGCAGTTCTTCCATGCGGTTACTCATTTCGCGCAGTGCCTGCGCCCAGCGCGAAGTAGAGTCTGCCATCATCAATACACGCAATCCCATGGCACGGTAATATTCAGAAATTGTCATGGCCGTGTAAACCGATGCTTCACGTGAAGCAACAGGCATATTCGAAGTATTGGCAATAATTATGGTACGTTCCATTAATTTGCGTCCGGTGTGCGGATCTTCGAGTTCGGGGAATTCCACAAAAATTTCTACTACTTCATTAGCACGTTCACCACAAGCAGCAATAACCACAATATCGGCTTCTGCTTGTTTAGATATGGCATGTTGGAGTACCGTTTTTCCGGTTCCGAAAGGTCCGGGAATAAATCCGGTTCCACCTTCCACAATTGGGTTGGCTGTGTCGATAGTGCGAACTCCGGTTTCAAGCAGCTTAAAAGGGCGCGGTTTTTCAGCATGTACATTAATAGCTTTTTTTACAGGCCATTTTTGTATCATGGTAATTTCCTTTTCATTTCCATCAGCATCAACTATAACAGCAATTTTGTCAGTAATTTTGTATTCACCTGCTTCAGCAACACTTTTTACAGTAAATTCACCTTCGAATACAAATGGCACCATAATTTTATGAGGCTGAAAGTTTTCATCTACTTCACCCATCCACGATCCTGCTACAACTATATCACCTGCTTTAGCAATTGGTTTGAAAGTCCAGAGTTTTTCGGTATCGAGCGGAAAATTATATTCACCACGCTGTAAAAACACACCTGTAAGTTTATCCAGGTCGTTTTGTAAACCATCATAATTTCGCGATAACAAACCGGGTCCTAAAGTTACTTCGAGCATACTTCCTGTAAACTCCACATCGCTACCTACTTTTAGCCCGCGGGTACTTTCAAAAACCTGAACAAAAGCATTTTTACCAACTACTTTCAGTACTTCTGCCATAAGTTTTTGCGTGCCTAATGCAATATAAGCGATTTCATTTTGAGCTACAGGCCCATCAACCTCTACGGTTACAAGATTAGATATAATTCCTTTTACTTTTCCTGTTGTTGACATAATAATAATGTGCCAATTTGCCAATTTCATAAAATGCTAACAGCAAATTACTCATGACAATATTTTTTATTTATTTATTGAATATTCTATTTTTAGTAATGTATTAATCTTCAAACTTCACTCCTTCTTTCAGTTCGGAAAGTAACTGTCGGAAAATTTGTCCACCTTTTTCAACCGAAAGAATTTTCCAACGTTGAATCATTTCAATTTTAAGGACAAAAGCCAGAATTTTTTCAATTGAAAAATAATTAAAAAAAGTATTTTCGTCGAGCCATTTCCATTTGAGTGCATCTATTTTTTTTTCGCGCTCAAGCAAATCCGATTCTTCAGAGATACGAATGACCATCTCATACTCTTCGAAAAGTCCGTTAACACCATAATCGCGTGCATTGCTGTGTCTGATAGCGTTTGCTACTTCATTGTTCCCTACGATATAGTTTTTTGGATCGAAACCATGTTTACGACAAGCAATTCCGGTAAGCAGATTATTCACATTCAAGTTGAACTCAAACCATTTACGTAAAAATAAATTATCACTATTCAACGCATACTCATAATACATGGTAGTGAGTAAATCTTCTTTCGATAATAGCATAGAGTCTGATTTTTCGTCGGACAATGCGTGATAGAACGTATTAATGTAGGGCAGTAATCTTTTATCAACAGGTTTTTCATATTCCTTCATCAATACAAATAATTCATCCCAGTCATTTGAGGTCAGATTGCCTGCAGGATGAAGTACTGCTTCGTGATTTTTCAGATATGCAAGAAAATTCTGATTATCGTAAGTAGCAAAAAGTATTTTCAATAACTCACCATCACTTTGGCTTAACTCCTCCAATAACTGTAATTTAAGTTCTGAAAGTGATAGTATGCCTTTTGTGTCGTCTGCATTAATATCCGGTAATCCGGCTACCAGACAATAGTAATTCATTGGCGGTTTGTATTTATGTTTGGTGTTTTTGGTTTCGGGTTTCGCGTTCCGGTTTCAGTGTTAAAGGTTCATAATAAATTGCGAACTTGCAACTGACAACCGATTACTCATTCCTAACAACATTTCTTGTTTGGTTAATCTCTTCTTTTGCTACGAATTAAAAAGCATTTCCACTAATTTTGGTCGTAGAAATTCTTTGAAATAAGCCATGAACTCTTCATCGCCAAACGTAATTTTATAACCATCTTTTTGGGGAATAATCGTAAAATCAGCTTTTACATTATTAGCCTGATTAATTTTTACATTTTGGTTCAGCAGATTTTTAGCATTTGATGCAAAGTAATCAGTGAGCGCTTTTGCATCTTTAGCTTCAACAACAATTTCCTGATTTTTTGCCCATTCCTGTACAAGCATTAATATTGTTTTCTGCATAAATGTTTTATCGACTGTAGCTGCTTTAACCGATTCGGACACTATCGATCCGTTTATCAGGTTGGTAATTTCAGTTTTCAGAGCGTTTACCGATTGTTGTGCAAAAAGTTTAAGTTCCGATTGGGTGTTTTTTGCAAGTTCAGCAGCTTTTGCTTCAGCCTGCGCGATAATCTGATTTGCTTCAGCTTTTGCTTTTGCCAAAATAGATGCAGCTTCAATTTCTGCTTTCTCTACAATAGCTTTTGCTTCGGCATTTCCTTTTTCTACTCCTTCGAGATAGATTTTATCGGTTAATTCCTGCAGTTTTGTATTCATATTCTGACCATTTCTATTTTTTATTTATTCGCAAATTTAGCATTTTAATCTGATACTAAAGTTACTCCATATATAATTTTTGAAAATTTGAAAATAAATTTCATTTTATTGAATGTTCCGAATTTTGTTCTAATGCTATTTCGTATTTTTGCCAAACATCTAAAATTATTTTTTAAACAAATTTTGTGTTTTGCATGGTAAAAATTGGCATACTTTCCGATACACACGGATATATCGACGAACGCATTTTTACATACTTCGATAACTGTGATGAAATATGGCATTGTGGCGATTGGGGTTCAACGGAAGCTGTAGAAAAACTTCGGGCATTTAAACCAGTTCGGGGAGTTTGGGGAAATATTGATAGCTACGAAATCAGAAATATTTTTCCAATGCATAACCGTTTCCGCATTGAGGAAACTGAAGTTTGGATTACACATATTGGAGGTTATCCGGGTAAGTATGATGCATTAGTGAGACCTGCTATTTACGAAAAGCCACCCCAACTTTTTGTATGCGGGCATTCACATATTCTAAAAGTTCAATTCGATAAATCACTGAACTTATTGCATATAAATCCGGGTGCTGCTGGGAAATATGGATTTCACACAATTCAAACTTTAATAAGACTCGAAATTGAAGGTAATAAAATTCAAAATCTTGAGGTTATTGAACTTGAGGCCCGACAAAAATTATGAATTATGCTCAGTATTTAAACGTTTAATTTTTTTACTTCTTCTGCATTAAACAAATAATTCATTCACTTGTTAATAACACATATCGCAAATATAGTTCCTGTTTATCGCGAATCAGAGGAGTTTTTGTCAACTACTTCTG
>CAYNGF010000056.1:0-21549 GCA_964396515.1 uncultured Paludibacter sp. | reverse complement strand
CCCGTTATGCTGCTGAAGTTTCACCGGTACCAATCATTAATGCCGGTGATGGTGCTAATCAACATCCCTCGCAAACACTGCTCGATTTATATTCTATACTGAAAACACAAGGAACACTTGAAAATTTAACAATCTGCATGGTAGGCGATTTAAAGTACGGACGCACCGTTCACTCTTTGCTTATGGCTATGTCGCATTTTAATCCGACTTTCAAATTTATTGCACCTGATGAGTTGAAAATGCCCGAAGAATATAAAACTTTCTGTATTAAAAACAACATCCCCTTCACCGAATCGAATGAATTGGCTGACAACTTTAATGATGCAGATATACTTTATATGACGCGGGTTCAGAAAGAACGCTTTATGGATTTAATGGAATATGAGCGCGTAAAAAACGTTTATACATTGAAAAACGAAATGCTCCTGAATACGAAATCCAATTTAAAAATACTACATCCTCTTCCTCGTGTCACAGAAATTGATTCGGATGTGGACAAAAACGAAAAAGCATATTATTTTCAGCAAGCACAAAATGGGTTGTATGTAAGGCAAGCTATTGTGAGTAAAGTGCTGAATCCCTAATCCCCTAAAGGGGACTCAAAGAACTTTTTATTGGATATTTATATAAATCAAGTTAACAAAACTAACTAAAAGTCCCTCTTTTGGAGGGATTGAGGGAGGCTTCAATGGAAAAGAAATTAAAAGTCGCGGCACTTAAAGATGGAACTGTAATAGATCATATACCATCTGATAAACTATTCAAAGTTGTACAAATTCTACATATCGACACTTGTACAAATCAGATTACATTGGCCAACAACCTTGAGAGTAAGAAAATTGGATCAAAAGGATTGATAAAAATTGCAGACAGAGCTTTAGCCGAAACCGAAACGAACAAATTGGCTTTGATTTGTCCAAATGCAAAAATTAACATCATTAGAGATTATGAAGTTGTTGAAAAACGTCCATTAGTTTTACCTGACGAGATCCGGGAAATAGTACAATGTGCTAATCCTAACTGTATAACGAATCATCAACCGGTAAAAACCAGATTTTTTGTACTGAAAGAAGAAAATCCGGTTCGTTTAAAATGCCGATATTGTGAGCGGGAAATTAAAATTGAAGAAGTGAAAATAAAATGATTTAGAATTTTTCATTTACAAATACTGTTTAAGAATTAATAATCCATGAGTAAAATTAGCTGGAAACCCGGCACAATGATATATCCTTTACCCGCTGCACTTATTTCGTGCGGAAGTAACCCCGATGAATATAATTTGATTACATTGAGTTGGATGGGTACAATATGCAGCAATCCTCCAATGTGCTATATTTCTGTGCGTCCTGAAAGACATTCATATGAAATTATTAAACGTACAGGAGAGTTTGTTATTAACCTTACCAACGAGGAAATGGCTTTTGCCACCGATTGGTGCGGTGTAAAAAGCGGACGCGATTACAATAAATTTACTGAAATGAAACTCACACCTTTAAAAGGAGAAATAGTCTCAGCACCTATAATTAAAGAATCACCCTTATGTATTGAATGTAAAGTCAGAGAAATTATTCCTTTGGGATCACATGATATGTTTATATCCGACGTTGTTAATATACAGGCTGATTCAAAATTCATTGACCCGGAAACCGATACTTTTAAATTATCTGAAGCCAAACTTATTGCCTATTCGCACGGACATTATTATAAATTAGGCAAAGAAATCGGAAAATTTGGTTGGACGGTGCAGAAAAAGAAAAAATGACAATGGGCCAATATGCCAATGCTTCAATTAAACATAAGACATGAAACACCAAATAGATATTTCAAACTGGAAACGCAGAGAACATTTTGAAGTTTTTAATACTTTCGATGAACCACTGTTCGGTGTTGTAGTTCGTGTTGAATGTGCTAAAGCACGTGAAGTAGCACATGAGAAAAGATACCCTTTCTCATTATATTACTTATATTTATCACTTAAAGCAGCAAATGAAATTGAAGAATTTCGTTACAGAATTGAGGATGATAAAGTTGTTTGTTATGATAGTGTTGGCGCTGCAACAACTATCTTCAGAGAAGATGAAACGTATGGTTGTGGATATTTTCCATATACCGAAGATATTGAAGCATTTATGCAGCAGGCAAAAGCTGAAACCGAAAGAGTAAAAGCTGAGTTCGGATTAAAATTTCCGGATCCTGGTCCGGAAGTTATACATTATTCAACAGTTCCTTGGGTAGATTTTTACGCTGTGAATCATGCTCGCAAGTTTACTGCTTCACGCAGCATTCCTAAAATCACTTTCGGAAAAATTACTCGAGATGGTGACAAAATGTGGTTGCCTGTTGATATTCATGCAAATCATGCATTAATGGATGGTTATCATGTGGGAAAGTTTGTGGATAGATTTCAGGAGTTGTTAGCCCCTCCAACCTCCCCAGAAGGGAGGCTTTAGAAATGCTACTAAAATCAAATAATTAAACTAAATTTATAAATAAAAAACTAATCAATAGTTCCTCCTTTGGAGGGATTTAGGGAGGCTTAAATGAAAAGAGACCAGATTATTTTTGACATTATTGCACGCGAAAAACAGCGTCAAATGAAAGGTATTGAATTAATTGCATCCGAAAATTTTGTTAGCGATCAGGTATTGGAAGCAATGGGATCAGTGTTGACAAATAAATATGCCGAAGGTTATCCCGGTAAACGTTATTATGGTGGTTGCGAGGTAGTTGATCAAAGCGAACAAATTGCAATTGACCGGTTGAAAGAAATTTTTGGTGCTGAATGGGCAAATGTACAACCTCACTCAGGAGCGCAGGCAAATGCTGCAGTATTTTTGGCATGCTTGAATCCGGGCGACACTTTCCTCGGACTAAATCTGGCACACGGAGGTCATCTTTCGCACGGTTCGTTGGTAAACAGTTCAGGAATACTTTATCGTCCAACCGAATATAATGTACGTCAAGATACCGGTCGTGTAGATTACGACCAAATGGAAGAAGTGGCTTTGCGTGAAAAACCAAAACTCATTGTTGGAGGAGGTTCGGCTTACTCACGTGAATGGGATTATAAACGCATGCGGGAAATTGCAGATAAAGTTGGTGCTTTATTAATGATTGATATGGCTCACCCAGCCGGTTTGATTGCAGCGGGCTTACTTGACAATCCGGTTAAATGGGCTCATATAGTTACTTCTACAACTCACAAAACACTTCGGGGACCACGTGGAGGTATTATTTTAATGGGAAAAGATTTTCCTAACCCATGGGGAAAAACTACACCAAAAGGTGAAATAAAAATGATGTCTGCCCTACTCGACTCTGCAGTATTTCCCGGTATTCAAGGCGGTCCGCTGGAACATGTAATTGCTGCTAAAGCAGTAGCTTTTGGCGAATGTCTGCAACCCGAATACAAAGAATATCAGGCACAAGTGCAAAAAAACGCGGCAGCTCTTGCCAATGCATTGATTGCTCGTGGATTTACCATTATTTCTGGTGGAACTGACAATCACTCTATGCTGGTGGATCTTCGTTCAAAATTTCCGGAACTTACAGGAAAAGTAGCTGAAAAAGCACTGGTTGAAGCTGATATTACCGTAAATAAAAACATGGTTCCATTCGACAGTCGTTCGGCTTTTCAAACATCGGGAATTCGCTTGGGAACACCGGCAATTACTACACGAGGTGCAAAAGAACCTCTAATGGAAGAAATTGCCGAAATGATTGAAACTGTGCTTTCAAATGTAGAGAACGAAGCTGTAATTAAATCGGTTCGCGAACGTGTGAATAAAACAATGGAAGCTTATCCGTTATTTGCGTACTAACAGCCCCTCCAAACCTCCCCAAAAGGGAGGCTTAAGATATATTATGACTAAACATATACATAGCTCTTCTCAAAGCCTCTCCTCTGGAGGGGTTGGGGAGGCTATTTTCGAACTTTCCGAACATACCGATACAACTGTTTTTTATGGTGTAAATAACGCCAATATTCAGTTGTTAAAAAATTTGCATCCCAATTTGCGATTAACCGCACGTGGACATATTGTAAAAATATCGGGTAGCAATGAAGATGCAAATCGGTTAATTGAAAATATAAAAAAGATTGAAAGTTATTGCTTAAAGAACAATAAGTTAACTGAAGAAAATATTATCGAAATTGTAAAAGGAAGTGCTCCTGCCGAAATCAATTTTGACAATCTTATTCTACATGGTGTAAATGGTAAATCCATCACAGCAAGAACTAAAAACCAACAGAAACTTATCAAAGAATTTGAAACCAACGATTTGCTTTTTGCTATCGGTCCGGCAGGTTCAGGAAAAACTTACACGGCTATTGCTTTGGCAGTTCGCTCATTGAAAAACAAAGAAATTAAGAAAATTATATTAAGTCGTCCGGCGGTAGAGGCAGGAGAAAAGCTCGGTTTTTTGCCCGGAGATATGAAAGAAAAAATTGATCCGTATCTTCAACCGCTCTACGATGCTTTGCAAGACATGATTACACCTGTAAAACTCAAAGAATATATGGAGAACGGCACCATACAGATAGCTCCGTTGGCATTTATGCGCGGACGAACACTGAGCGATGCAGTGGTGATTTTGGATGAAGCACAAAACTCAACCATATCTCAAATAAAAATGTTTTTAACCCGTATGGGTTTAAATACAAAAATGATAGTAACCGGAGATATAACACAAATTGATTTGCCATATCAACAAAAATCAGGATTGATTGACGCACTGGAAGTTCTGAAGAACATTAAAGGTATTGCACGTGTTGAATTCGATGTAAATGATATTGTACGGCACAAATTGGTACAAAGGATTGTGGAGGCATATGAGAAACAAAGCCCCCTAAATTCCCCGAATGGGGACTTAAAAAAGGGGAAATAATATATAATGAATCAATAAAAATTAATACAATTTAAAAAGCCCCATCTATGGATGGGTTGAGGAGGATTTATGAACGCACTTACAAACACCGATTTCCATTTCGATGGACAGAAAAATGTATATCACGGCAAAGTACGTGATGTGTACACAGTGAAAAACGATTTACTCGTTATGATTGCCACCGACCGTATTTCGGCATTCGATGTAGTATTGCCTAAGGGTATTCCTTACAAAGGACAGATGCTGAATCAGATTGCAGCTAAGTTTCTGGATGCAACAGCCGACATTGTTCCTAACTGGAAACTCGCCACCCCAGACCCTATGGTTACTGTGGGTTTACGATGCGAAGGTTATCCAGTAGAAATGATTGTTCGTGGTTATCTCTGTGGAAGTGCATGGAGAGCCTATAAGAGCGGCGTACGCGAAATTTGTGGCGTGAAGATTCCAGATGGTATGCGCGAAAACCAACGTTTTCCAAAGCCTATCATCACTCCTACTACAAAAGCAGAATATGGACTGCACGATGAAGATATTTCGCGTGAAGAAATTCTAAAACAAGGGTTAGTCTCACCTGAAGAATATGAATTGCTTGAAAAATATACCATGGAACTTTTTCTTCGCGGCACTGAAATTGCAGCCAAACGTGGTTTGATACTAGTGGATACCAAATATGAATTTGGTAAACGCGATGGTAAAATCTATCTCATCGATGAAATTCACACGCCTGACTCTTCTCGGTACTTCTATGCTGAAGGTTATGAAGAAAGATTCGAAAAAGGAGAAGCTCAAAAACAGCTTTCGAAAGAATTTGTCCGTGAATGGCTCATGGAAAACGGTTTTCAAGGTAAAGAAGGTCAAAAAGTACCTGAAATGACAGAAGAAATTGTAACCGGAATCAGTGAACGCTATATTGAATTATACGAAAATATTACAGGAGAAACTTTCGAAAGAGCCGATGTGAGCAATATTTTAGAACGTATTGAGGAAAACATTAAGGAATATCTAAAAACTGTATAATTATTTACGATTTACAATTTACTGATTTACAATTAAATCTACTTCATAAACGAAAATTGTAATAGGTAATTGAATAAATAGTAAATTAACTATTTGGTATTTTCAGAAAAAGACGTATCTTTGCACCGCTTTAGAAAAAAGCATGCCAATGGAGAGATGGCAGAGTGGTCGATCGCGGCGGTCTTGAAAACCGTTGAACTGAGAGGTTCCGGGGGTTCGAATCCCTCTCTCTCCGCCAGACAGCTAAGACATTTAGCGACAAAAGTCGGTTAAACCCTACAAATTCAGCGATTTGTAGGGTTTTTTCTTTGTCATAACCTTTGGCATTTCGACAGAAAAAAGACAAAATCCTACCGAAAATATTTCCTAATTCGTACCCCTTTCGGGGAAATCGAAAAAGGGGTACGAATTGAACTAAAAAGGCACTCTCATGTCAGACATTGGCAGTCCGCATAACTCTCATCAATAATTTATTAAGTCTAACTTTGTAATTACAATTTGAGGTTATGAAAACAACATTCAATGTGCTCTTTTTCCTGAAGAGAGACAAGCAAAAGAAAAATGGTACCGTACCCCTTATGTGCCGTATCACCGTTGACGGAGAAGAAAGCCGTTTTAGTATGAAAACCGATATTGAACCTGCCTTCTGGGACGTAAAAACAGGTAAAATGACCGGAAGAAGTGTAAAGGCACAAGAAACCAATGCACTCATGGACAACACAAAATCTGTTTTGAACAGAATCTATCACCAGGAACTGGAAAGAATTCAAAAAGTAAGCGCCGAAAAAGTAAAAAATATCTTTCTCGGAATTAATACCAAACAGCAAACATTGCTTGAACTTTTCAAAAAACACAATGCCGACGTTAAAACACTTATCGGAAAAAACAAATCAAAGGCTACTTATCAAAAGTATGAAGTTACGCTGAAACATGTTACCAATTTCCTTCGGAAAAAGTACAGTTTATCCGATATTCCTTTTTGTGAGATTAACCACATGTTCATTTCCAATCTGGAAACTTATCTGATGGTGGATTGTCAGTGTAATGCAAATACAACTGCCAAGTTTATACAGTTTTTTAAAAGAATTATCCTGATTGCACGCAATAATGGTTGGCTGCAACATGATCCATTCGCCAATTATAAAATCAGATTGAACAAAGTAGACCGTGGCTATTTGACCAAAGAAGAATTGGAATGTATTGTGAGCAAAAAGATTGATATTAAAAGACTGGAATATGTCCGGGATATTTTTGTTTTTTCTTGTTTTACCGGGCTTGCTTACATTGACGTGTACAATCTTAAGGAAAGCAATATCCGCACTTCCTTTGACGGAAAACTCTGGATTATGACTAAACGTCAAAAAACGGACGTAAATTCCAATATTCCTTTACTTGAAGTGCCACGTATGATTTTAGAAAAATACAAAGGAAAACTTCCTGAAGGAAAAATCCTCCCTATATCGAGCAACCAGAAAATGAATGCATACCTGAAAGAGATTGGCGACCTGTGCGAAATAAAAAAGAATTTGACCTTTCATTTGGCCAGGCATACATTTGCAACCACCATTACTCTTTCACAAGGAGTGCCTATTGAATCTGTATCGAAAATGCTTGGACATACCAATATCAAGACTACCCAGATTTACGCCCGTATTACGGATAATAAAATCGGACATGATATGGAAATTCTTTCGGATAAATTAAAGGCCATGGGAAGCACCTTTCAATTATAAGTTTTACAAGAATTAAAGGAAGTAAGTATTTTTATCCAAATGTTTTGAATGAAAGCTGTATTGTTGCAACCAATACGGCTTTTTTCATAGACTATGTAAGGCGTTGGTATGCTTTATCTATACCAAATCCATACATTAAACCTACCCTGCAATAAACGGGGCAACCTGTTCAAATTTTAATCCGGTGTATAAACAGAATTCGTCAACGGTTACGAACTGGTGTTCGTCTTTTTCGTTTTGCTCCCGGATTTTAGCCAGCAACAAACGACCATAACGTTCACTCTTTCCGGTGATACGCTGGATATCCTTCGGATAAATACAAATGCGTTTCACTTCCATTTTTCATGTTATTTATTGCAAAAGTAGGATTTTTTATTCATGTCAAAACAATGTGTTTCGGAAAAAACGGCAAGGATAACTGTTAGCGGAAACGCTTGTACTAAAAAGAGTTGAATTCGATTATACATTTGTGCCGAACAATTAAAATTTTTGAATTATGGCACAACAAAAAAGTATTTTAAAACTGAAAGGTACCATTGGCGGTGTGACTTTTTACAAGTCGAAGAATGACGGGTACCTGGCACGGGAAAAAGGCGGCGTAGACGCAGACCGTATCGCCAACGATCCGGGATTTGCCCGTACCCGTGAAAACGGAGCCGAGTTTGCCAATGCAGCTACTGCCGGAAAACTGTTGCGTAATGCAGTACGTGTACTGGGCAAGGACGCTTCTGATGGCAGGGTAACGGCTCGAATGACTCAAATCATGGCTCAGATCAAAAACATGGACGAAGCAAACGCCCGTGGTGAACGAAGTGCTGCCGAAGGTATGCAGAAAGCTGAAGCAAAAGCTTTGCTGAAAGGTTTCAATTTCAACATTAACGCTTTGCTTGGTGAAGTTTTGTATAGACCTTATCAGGTAGACATTGCCACCGGTGAAATCAGCATTGCAGATTTCAATCCGGCTGCTGATTTAGTTATTCCGTCGGGAGCATCGCATGTGATTTTACGCAGTGCATTTGCCGTTGTGAATTTTGAAACCGGTGAATCGGCCATCAACTTGTCGGAAAAGCTTCGTATTGAAACCGGAGCAGCTGTTCAGGCAGTTTCGTTGCAGCCTGCAGAAGTGCCGGCTTTGGAAGGAACCAAGTTTGTTTTACTGTCCATTGATTTTGTTCAATCAGTAAACAATCAGGATTATTCGCTGAATAATAATTCTTTCAACGTGTTGGCAATTGTAGAAGTGGCGTAAGAAGTCGAGAGTTCCGAGTTCTGAGTTTTTTAGTCAAACATGAATAATCCCGGAATGGGTTTTAAATCGTAGAACCTGTTTCTGGATTATTCAATTAAAAATTACAATTTATGGAAAATAAAATAAACACAACCACAACTGACCCAAATGAAATGACAGTTGTAGAACGGGTAAAAGCTCCAACACCAAAGTTTTTCAAAACATTGCGGACCATTGGACTGGCTTTGGCGGCTATTGGTGGAGCTATTTTAGCGGCACCGGTTGCTGTGCCTGCGGCATTAATCACCGTTGCCGGATATGTGACGCTTGCCGGGAGTGTGATAACGGCAGTAAGTCAAACGGCTGTTGATACCAGCCAAACAAAAACAACCGAAAATGAAATTTCTTGACACGGCAACAAACGGCAATGTATATGCCGGGACATTCGGAGGAATGGTTCTGTCTGTTTTCAGTAATGTTTTTGTTGAAGATATGCTGAAAACCATCATACTTGCTGTTGTTGGAGCTGTTGTCAGTTTCGGTGTATCTCTTGTATTAAAACGTTTGATTAAGCGAACCAAACGCTAGCAACTACCATTTTGAGTAGTATTTCGCAGAGCCTCCCCATTTCAAGGAGGCTTTTTTTATACATTGGCTTTACATGTATTTGTAAAAAAGCATGCGCTTTGCATCCCTGATTAGATTCAGATTTTGTTTGAATTTATTCTCCATGGCTTCCAGATTACGAAGTGCTTCCACGGCCTTTTGAAATTGATCTGAATTTGCTTTCATCTTTTCCAACCCATTCAAAAGACATTCTTTTACATCCCGCAGCACAACAAACGGGATGACCGAACCCCGCAAATAAGGATAAAAAGCCCGGGATTGCCAAAGGCTGTATAACAGCCAGTAAACCATCTCTTTTTCTTCTTCGCATTGAAACCGGATAACAAAGCAATTCGGACAGGGAGAAACAAGCGGTTTTCCGCTGTTATTTCCTTTGTTTAAAATAAAGAAATGCGGATTTTTAATTTCCGATTTCTGATTGTAAGACTTCAAAATAAAGGTACAACACATAAGCCAAAAGATTAGAGGATAAATACACGAGAGCTGTTGCGCTCTGCAAATCTTTTCCTGCGCGAAAAAACACTGAAAGGAAAAAGAAAATGTAAACACCCTCTTACTGCAATAAAAAGTGAAGAGAAACGGAGCGTTGAGGCTGTCAAGGTTTTTATGTCAGAATACTACCCGACCAACGGGAGGTGTGGAGATTGTGGTAAAAACACGAAGTGCCTGACCTTTATAGACTTATTTTATTGCCGTTATCTTTGTGAACATTTTTTTTGTCAATCATTCTTTTCAACTCAAAAAATCCTTGTTGTATTTGTCTTTTGAAACCTTTTGGAAAAAGAAACCATTCCTATCAAAACCAAAGAACTCTTTTTCAATGGGGTAAATTCGCCGCAGAAAATAAAACATGCCGCTGGGAAATGCGTGGAAAAAGAGCTTGGATGGTGACTGACTGGATTAATGGAGCTTGCGGAATGGAAAGAAAGGAGACTACCGAAGCTGTGCGGTGCTGAGGTGAATGCAGGAAATGAAAGCGAAATGAAATGCAGGGGTTCGAAGTGAGGAACGAAGGTAGTTTTCGGAATGGAATGGGCTTGAATGAATGCACTGACCGCAAGCACATGGATAAATCAACCCGGAATGTTTTTGTTTTCTGCACAACTAATGGGTGGTGGGGAAATCTGAGGACATTGCACGAAGTGCCGGACAACTTACAAGCTGCTGAAAGGAGCTTGACATCTGTCCCCATATTTGAAAAACCTTTTGTTCTTTTTTTTATTCAAAAAAGGACAAGTGGTTTACGGGGCATTATTTCCGGGTTGGCGAAGCCTGAACAACGCACCGATTAGGTGTAAATCCTTTCCGCTCTGCCTTTAGGCGATTATCGGGGTAAAACCGCCGCAGGAATGAAAAACATGCCATTGGAAATGCGTGGGAAAAGAGCTTGGGGAAAACGGAATGAATGAAGCTTGCGAAATGGAAATGAGTATTTCCCGAAGCTGCGAGGTACTGAAGTGTATGATTGGAATGAAAGTGTAATGAAGTATCAGGGGTCAGCGTGAGGAACGAACGCAGCTCCTGGAACGGAATGGAGCGAAAATGGAAATCATATACTGCAAGCACAAGGATAATCAAACACGAACTGTTTTTTATTTTCTGCACAACTGTTGGGTGGTGGGGAACTCTTGAGGTCTTCGGGCAGCGAAGCGGGCTGTAGGGTTGATCTTGTGCGGCTATTATATATAATGTCAGCTTATGTGCTTTTTTATCCGTTATCGATATTGAAATTTAATTCCTTATAAAAAACGCACATAACTACGCATTATGTATATATAGCTTTGAGTTGTTTTTTTTTCTGGCACAAGTGCAGCACGGTGGTGGCGGTTGGAGTGCAAACGGCTTTTTTGCAACCCCCTGCCCTTTGGAAGGGGGTAATGCAAAAAGTGTGACAGAAAAAAACAACAGCAGGGTGGATTGTGCGGAGGTAGGCAAAAAGACTGTGCAAGCCCAGAGGTACGAGGGGTGAGGATTTTTGCCTGCCGGGGATTAGTCCGTCGGAGCTGCCCGTAATGAACTTTCAGGCGAAGCCTGACCGTATTATTGTTGATTAATGATCTACTTCACTTTGAGAGGAGTTTTTCAATTGATTTACTTTTGATAACTCCTTAATTCCTTTATTTATATACTTAATAACCATATCACCCGACTTCCTTAACTCTTTGTCCTTTTGCTCTGAATTAATAATTGAGAAATTTATTTTTTGAACAACTTCATTTTCATTCGATAATTTACCGACCACAATCTTTACATCAACTCCTCCATTTATTGATTCTCTTGTTGCAACCGCTACTTCAAAATCAATTGAATCATTTAATATATATCCCTGAGGTAAACCTGCTTCAATTTCCTCTACTGTTTTCGAAATAAATTCTTTTATTGATAATTCTTCCATTAATTTTAAATTTTTAAAGTATTGAGAAATAGATTACTTAACCTTGAAATCACCTTGATTTTTTTCAATATATACAGATTTCTCACCAAATTGATTAACAATCCTTTTTGTTGCTTTTTTATTCATTGATTGTTCGGATATTTTGTCACTCTTATTTTTTTTAATTGATATAAATAAAATGATAAGAACAATGATTGATGTTAATATTAACCAGAATGTAGTATAAGTAAGCCCAAAAAGTGCTACATATCCAGTTAAGTGTGATTTAATTGTATCAGGTATTAATTGAATTAAGATATTTAAGATTAAATCAAAAAATAATACTAGTGTAACTAATCGAGATTGAGATGAAACAGTTTTCATGTTTTTCTGTTTATTATATTATAACTTTATTATTCAAATTACTATATGGAATTTTTAATATTAACTAAGCAGTTAAAGTTTTGTATGTCTTATTACTAATTAGGCATCAATTTGGGTCAACATAACAGACGCTGAATTCCTATATTCAGGAACCATCAACAACTTGTCAAACGCATCCATGGCTCTTTCAAGCAACAAGTCTTTTTTGTTGTATTCTCTTACGGCATTATACGCTAACAAAACGACTTGAATAGGCTCATTTTGCAAATATCTCATTTGAATATCAGGCTTTAAATGATTTTTAAATGAAAGACCCCATTCAATTACTTTTTGAGGCACATCTTTTGCCAAAAGGAGTAAAATTTCATAATAATAATGGCTTCTATATTTACCAATTGAAGAATAAAGTATATTGATCAATAAATGATATTAGCTCATCATTTATTAATTTCCCAATTTTATGTAATCCAAATTCATAGGTTTTACCCAAATCTTCATCATCTTCATTCAAGAACCGAATTATTATTGACATTGCCTTTTCTTTATATTTTTTATTTTCAGTCAACTCAAATGCGGCTTCAACCACCGTTTTTATTGCTATTTTATCACATAATATTGTATTTAAAAGGTCTTCACTTTGTTCGTAACCATTTGCCCATGCAATAAATAAAACATATGAAATTGGCTTTTTTGCTTCTATAACTGTTATAGCTTTTTCAAAGAAAGGTATCAATTGCTTAAAATTAACATGAATAAGATAGAGCAATGGGTGTAAATTATGTAATGGAATTTTAAGTAGTAATGGGTTGTAATCAGACATTAAACTCAAGAAAAGTTTAAGATTCCTCTCTTTGTTTAAATTGTTTAAATATGCTAACTTATATAATGCTGCTGCTCTAGTGTGAACTGCACTATTTTGTGCCATTCTTTCAAGTGTTGAGAAAATATCTTCTTCAAATTCCGGGAATTCATAACAATCCACAAGATTTGAAGCAGCTGCACCACGAACTCGATTAATCCCATCATTTACTGGGTCATCATTAAGCATTTCTTCATCAGGATATACATTAATTAATTTCTTCAAAAACTCTATAATATCGCGATCAACAACATTATTGTCAATAAAATATCCAACTAACCATACAGAATATTGTAACCATTCGCGATTTGATTTATCTAAGAAATCATGATTATAAAACCTGTTATTTATAAATTGAATAAATAATGATTTTGTAACTTCAGGATCATAGCCAGACTCTTTTAATCCTTGTAGTCCATATACAGTATATATCGGAAGTATAGTTTCATCAGTTGCAATTTCACTAATTAGTTTAATATATTTTGCTGGAGATTGTTTTACATACTCCTGGAAACTCCTACAATGACCTATACGTGTAGGTTTATCCCAGTCAATGTGACTATCACTTACAATTTCACGAAATGAGTTTTTCCACTGTTCTTTTGTCATATTCACATATGCACTTTGCGGTAAAGTTGTATCTCCGACTCTGACTTCAACAGATTGAGGTTTTTTATTATCAATTTTGTCCCATTTTCTATAGCATTCTTTATAAAACTTAGTTATTTCAGAATGTTTGTTTCGTTCCAATTCAGGAATCATAGATACATACCCATAAGCAGTATATCCAATTCTAGTGTAACCGTATTTTGAAACTCCTTTCTCGCCCCATAGATTTTTCTTTTCCCATTCTGGACTAATGCATAAAATTAATTTATTAATCTTTTTTTGTTCATTATGATCAAATATGCCATATGCCTCATTTAAAAGACGATTTATGTTGTATTTGAGATTCTCTGACGAAGTATTATAATATCTTTTAGTTGTAAGAATATTAAGGGCTATTGATTTCAATTTATCCAGATTTTTTAGAACGCAGATGACTCCTAAGTTGACAATCATTGCTAAATCAGATTGCAATAAAGGAATTGCAATTCCAGCTTTAATATCAAAATCTGTATTATAATGTGAATCAAAATAATCAAGTAATAAATTATAAAGTTCCTGATGGTAATAATGATGCCCCGCATGTGGTGAATACAAATAATAACCCATTGAGTCAAAAATACGATCATCGTTTTTTGATTCATCTAAATATGTCATTTTTGAATATTCACATATCTGCTTAGTAATTTCAATAAAAATTGGAATAGCAATATTTTGATGTTTTTTATGCAATTCTTTAAATACATGCATTCCATCATAATCTCCAGGAATATAATCAGAACTATGATCTTTAAGTGTTTTTAAATTTTCTTCAAATAGAAATAATAATTTATCTTTGACGAAAACAGGATTAGATACAATTGCATTTTCTAAGAAATGATATAAATTAAATCTGTCCCATTCAGAGAAAGTTGCATTAAATAAAGGGATAGCATGACAAATACTTTCACTCGGAATATTACCCAGAATTCTCGAAATAAAATTGGATCGACTATCAAAAGGAATATCTTTGATACTAGTCAGAAAGGAAATAATTTCTTCTGTCGAAGGACCAATTAACCTCCAACAGATTGTATATATTTTTGATATAATCTCCCCGTCATTTTTCTCAAAGTATTGTAATACTTCTATTTTTTCTTTAAGAAATAAAAACCATTCAATTGAATAAATTGATTCAATGAACAAATTAAATAGAGAATTATCTTTTGTAAGTTTATTTAACACCCATTCTTTTTCCAGCTTATTTGGATCAGGATAATACCCCAAATTATTCAACAACATTAATTTCAAATGGAATCTATAACCTCCAAATATGATACTATCTAATTCCTCAATATACTTTTCAGTATTCAGTTCTCTTAAATATGATAATACCTGTTTTGTACGAGATCTTACAAACAGCCCTTGATGTTGAGCATTTAATGATTCTGTTATTTTCTTTCCATTTTCTATAAATGTTCTTGCATAAGCATAATCAAAAAAAGACTGATGAATAAATTGAATTTTACGATCAGCAGTATAAGAAATAATACCTTCAGTACTTAAATAACAAATCTCATTAATAAATTGACTTTCGAATGCTTTGCCATTTATATATAATTGTTGGGACTCATACATTTTATTAGCAAATTCTTCGATTGAGAGTATTAACTTTTGTGAATCTATTTGATTTAAACCGGGTTTAGTCAATATAAATTCTGTCCAAATTTCATCATATAATGATTGTTGTGTTATAGTTTCACCCATTTTTTCAGGGTTTGATAATTTCGTGTATAATTGAAGGTTTAAAGGGATTGTAAGAAAATTTTTAATTTTATCAGCATGTAGCGGTAATTTTTTGTTCAATTCAAGAAGTACATTCTCGACTTCTTGAATTGACAGAGGGGAGACTCTAATTTTTTTCTTGCTTTTGTAATCCTTTAACAAAGGGTCATAATCTAAATCATAAATTCTACATGAAATGACAATACGAATATTTTGCAAATGACTCAAACGCTGTATCATTCTATGATAAGTATTGAGAGGTTTTCTGTCAGAAGATAAGGATTGCGATAACGCATCAATTTGATCAACTAACAAAACAAACTTTTGATTGAGTTTACTTAAGGATATGAATATGGATTCAATGGTATCACCCAACTCCAATTCTTCATTGAGTTCCTGAATATTTCGGACAACAAGTCTATCTGCTTTAATTCCTAATACAGGGATATTATTTGAAACAAGTTTATTGAATAAATCTTTAAAAATAACGGATTTTCCAGAACCAGCATCACCAGCAAGAATAGCGATTGAAGTTTCATTGGCTTGTAAATCACCTAAAATCCAATTATACAGTTGATCAGTTTCAGCTCTGTCAATATGATATGTGCCACCAAATAAGTTGTTATAGGATTGTAAATCAACTGAAGCTAAATTAAACCTTTCAATAATTTGTTCTTGGGACAAATTACTTTCATTAACATTTAAATATACGTTTTCAGCATTTTCGATATATGTCGATTTTGGACCATATTGATTTATTTCTCGTTCCATATTTGATACAAACAGTAAAAAAAATTATTACTATTAATTGCAAACTAAAAGTTAACAGATTCTTTATTGTTTGATAACAGTTTCTCTTTAATTAATCAATAAATTACAATATTTTCAGAGAATCAACTTAATCGAACAAAAAGGCGTTTCTTATTTATTCTATTTCTGCAATACCCTCAATCAATTTCAGAATTATATCTGTACTTTCTTCGTCTGACCCGTAAGGTAAGGCAGTTTCAATTCCTTCTGTCAGATTATCGTTGGCCATCAATGATTGGCATTCTTGTCTCAGATATTCTTTTACATCTTCGTTGGCATTTTGGATATTTTCCAAAATGTTCAGGCAATTATCGAAAATATAAATGATGTCTTCGAAATCGTGGCTTTGGCGGAGGTCATTACCACCTCTACCTCTGTGAGCTTCGAATTTGGCAGCCAGATAATACTCCACTGGAAAAACAAATATTTCCTGACCATCAGGAAGTGTTTTTGCTATTTTGTTTGTTACTCCATCTTCATACCAAATATTTGTAAAGCCAAGTACAACCGGGTCGGTAGGCATTACATCGACCAGAATTTCACGGTATACCCATCTACAAATGGGAGCTCCCTGAGTTGTATCATTTGCAAACTTTTTAGCTCTTAATGCTTCTTCCAGTTTGGCATGTTCGGTTCTTGAGCTTAATTCTATTACACAGTCAATATCCTGAGTTGGACGAATGTCGGATGCAGCAGGATTATCCACATAGAGCTCCGCTACAGAACCACCCACAAAAACCATTTCATTTTTCAGTTCTCCCAAACCTGCTGCTACTGTTTGAAGCATTGCAATATTTTCAGGCATTTTTTAATCGTTTTTTCAGTTCTTCAATGGCAATTTCTATTTCGCGTACACGACCTACTCTTATTGTATCAATAATGACCAATAGTTCGTAGAACATTTTATCATTCTCAACTGCTTTTGGCAAATTCTTATACAGAGGTTCAATTGCCTGACCCCGTTGTGTTCCCTTTGGATAAGGCCAAACATAAATGTCATTTCCGGAAGAAATGTGTTCTTTGATAGGAGATGCAGAATGTGCTGTAGGAATACCTTTTACTACAGAGCCGGGTTGAACGGGGAAAACATATTTTAATCCGTAAATAAGGAATTCGAAAAAGGAATTCATATTTACCTTTCTCTTTTTAGAATCAATAAGTCCGGCAATTTTACATCTATTTAATGCTTCAGATACTTCGGAAGGACTAATAAGAATAGCATTAGCAATATCTATATTTTTCCAATCGGGTTGCTGGAGTGATATTATCTTTATCAATACCACTATGTCCTGTGGTCGCATTCCATTGTGTTTCTTCATATGAACAATGTTTAATTCGCGATTCGCGAATTGCAAATATAGGACAATTATTTTATTCAACAACTAAAATAGTTCTAGTTTTAATTTCCAGAGCAATTAGTTTTCCATAATGAGCTTTATTATAAACACAACCACCATCCAAATTGATAACGTTACTATTATTGAGAACCTGATTTTGAGTAACAGCAATGGAAACAGGAGAGTGTCCGTGAATAATCGTTTTATCAATTAATAAAGGATTATAGTATTGTTTCTTACTTCGCCATAACATGGTATAGTTGTCTGAGAATGGATTTTCAATATTATCGTTGAAACCAGCGTGAACAAAGAGAAAATTATCCAACTCATAGTATGGTTTCAAGTTATTGAAGAAATGGATGTATTTGGGAGCGAGATTCTCCAGAGAATCTATATTGAGGCTTTTTAATGTTTCAGAACCACCATTAAACAACCATTTATAAATTTCAGCTTTGTTGGCGTAAGCATTTAACAACATTGATTCATGATTACCTAAAAGTGTTACTATGTCATAATCATTATTTTGTAATTCAATAATATAGTCCAAGACTTTCTTGCTATCCGGGCCACGGTCGATATAATCACCCAGAAAAATCAGTTTATCTTCTTTTCTGAGCTGAATTTTATTCTCTATCAATTCTTTCATTGAATTGAAGCAACCGTGAATATCTCCTATGGCATAAATTCGATTGTTCATATTACGATTTTTAGAAAATTAAATACCTGACAAAAATAATATAATGGCTGCGAAAAGTGTCGATTTTAGGATATTATTGCAGCCAAAATATGTGAAAAGGTATGATTGTTCTGCGCCGTCCGGATAAAAGTAATTTATTGCGACATGTACTGATTTTCGGTATATATCGCAAATAATCCCTCTGATTTTTTATAGTACTTATTAAAAAAAATTGTTCAACCCCATTCGGGGTTGGGTTGTGAGATGGTTCGCATCCCCCGGTAAGCAAAGCGCAACCGGGGGTTATTGACATTTAACCCCTTCGGGGTAAGAGAAAATTATCCATGCCCAATGACAAAGTAATTTATTTTGCCCGGGTCTTTGAGGATAATGTCTTTTTCGCGCATGAATTTGATATAGCCTTTGGCGGTGCGCTCTTTTACGTCGAGGTATTCCTGGAGTTTCTCCGTAAGCTCCTGGTAAGTATAGTAGCGTTTTTGTGTAAAGAGTATTTTTGCTGCAGAAGTGAGTTCGTTTTCTTTGCGCTTTTCTTTTTCTTCCTTGGTTTTCTCGCCTAAATAAACGTGCATTTCTTCCTTCTTGTCCCAAGCGAATTGAATGAGGGGTACATCCAAAGGGCTTCCGTCACGGACTTTGAGCACTTTGACAACGGACACACCGGGTTCGTCGTCTTTCTCGATTGAGAGAATACCAGCGGATTTGCGCTGGAGTTCGGAGCCCAAGTGTCCGCGAAGCTTTAACCCGTTAGGGATAAAGTGGAGCACACAAACAATACAGGTTTGATAGATACCTGCGAGCCGGTAGAGTTCGTCGACAATGCGGATACTTTCGGATTCGTCGTTGGCCGAGTGAATGAGGTCGGCAATGCCGTCAATAATTACGAGGTGTATTCCTCCAAATTCGTAATAGAATTTATCCATACTGTGGATAATGGCCTGCAGGCGTTCCTTTCTGGACATGCCGGTGAGGCAATAAGCCCGGAAGTTATCGGGGAAACGTTTTTGCCTTGCCCGGCGGAGTCCGGTCAAGGTATTTTTGTAAAGTTGTAATTCCGATTGTTCTGTATCGTAGAGCAATACGGCTTTTTTGAGACGATTGGGCTTTATACGAATTCCTAATGTGTCAATATCATTATCGTCGGTATTTAATGTGCCGGCAATAAGCGCACAAATGTAATTACTTTTACCTGTCCCCTCTCCTCCTGTAAGACAGCATAAATTGCCCTGCGTCCCTAGTGGGACATTATTGATTGATAGTATCATTTCAGCAGATATAGGTGGTTTTGTAAAGTCGATTTCACAGGATTTCAGTACGGCCATGGTTTCGGCATAGATTGTATCCAGAAACTGAATGAATAGTTTTTGAAAATCTTCCCGGGTGTTTCCAAGTTTGAAAAAATCGGAAATGTCTTTTTCTTCTTTTGTTCCCTTCAGGGGTAACATCATGCGTCTTACTCCCAGAGAAGATAGCTGCTGTTCGTGTTTAGCTGAAGAGTCAAGACCTGTTTTATCACAATCGTACAGAATGACGACATGCTTAAAACGATAAGTCAATTTACGAATAATTCCCTGAGGTACATTGGACGTTTCGCTATTGAAGCATATTGCGAAATAGCCTTTTGAAACGAGGCTTAATACGTCTTTTTCACCACCAGTGATAAAGAGTATGTTTCCTTTCGGTGGGAGCTGCTCTAACCCGAAACAATATTTGTCGCCCAAATCGCCGGCATATTGAAACCGAAGGGTTGAAAATGGTCGGTACAGCTTAAGATAGCGTTTGCCCTGATAAGCAAAGAGTGGTTCTTTGTCGGAAGAATGCAGGCTATATTCTTTTCCTTCGTTGGTTTCTGATGTGTATACTTTGAGGGAGACAACCTGGTATTTTATCAAGGTGGCTGAAGTTATCCCAAATTGCTGCCAATAATCCAACTCAACTTCAGAGAATGATTTTACTTTGAAGGAAAAGGGTTTGGGAGTTTTGGGTTGATCGTTTAAAGTTTCCATAAAAGGGGACTTTGAGGACGGTGGAGACACTGACCTCTCCCGAGGAGAGGGAATTAGTGAGCCAATTGGTACTTCGTTGGTTTCAAGTCCCAAGCAGAGGTCCTGATTGATTTTATGGAGGATATCCAGGAATCCGGCTGCATGACGGCAGTCGGTTCCCAGTAAAATTCCCACGAATTGGAAACAATCCCCACTATAAGTGTCATTGCCGTAATCTTTCAGTTTATACTGATCGGAAGTCCGATCGAAATAAACATTGCAAGAAGCCTTCGTATCTTCGTACAATGGATTGAGAAAGTTGCGCCCCACCCGGAATTGAAAAGGCATATAATGTTTGAAAACATTTAATCCTTTATTTGTCCGTGCGAGTATTTCTTCTTTGCTCAACATAGTTTTGGTGACTTTGAATTAGATTGTCTAAAGATTCCTGACTGCTGCGAACCAACCGTTCGCTAAGCATTCGTTTTACTTCCGCTATGGTGTAGTAAGTTTTACCGGAAATGATAGAATAAGAAATCAGTCCTTTGGTGCGTAAGCGCTGAAGAGTGCGTTCACTGATTTTCAGAAAAGTACAAACTTCATAGCTGTCTACCCAGGTTTCTTCTTCATTGACTTCTCCGGGTTGATAGTTGACAACAAATTTGGCAATGGTATTTACTTTGTCCATTAATTCTTTAAATGCATCGGATTCTATTGTTATTACTTCCATAAGATTATTCAGATAATATAATTATTCGTTTCATGAGAATTACTTTACAATTTAGTTGTTACAATCAAACACTTATCGTTCTTATGTTTTTGGAGAGGAGTTTCTCTATATCCTCAAAATCATAATAGAACGTTCCTCCAATTTTGGTGTAAGGCAAAGTTCCATTTACACGTAATGTTTTCAACGTACCAGAAGACACATTGAGCATGTTTCTAACTTCAGAGGATTTAAGCCATTTTTTCACTTTTATTTCTCCTTTATTTTCAAATAATCTTGTGATTTCTTCGAGCAATTCTATTTTGAATTCCCTAAGGTCATCGGTGGTTATAATTTGTGCTGGCATTTCTTTAATTTATAGTTGATAGTTTTTTAGTCATTGAAGGATAGGGCGCGGATAATCCAGCCATAGAGGTATTTTTTGTTGAGAGGTCGTTTTTTGATAATAGCCATGTAATGGTCGATTTTGGAGACAGTGAAAACTGCCTGAAAATATCCAAAGTCTATGGAATTTATT
>CAYNGF010000055.1:0-22421 GCA_964396515.1 uncultured Paludibacter sp. | reverse complement strand
CTGAGGCGGCGCTGGAGGCGGCGCAGGCGGCGCGGCAGGCGGCGGTGACGCAGGCTGAACTCGCGGCGATGGAGGTGGTGTCCGGACTGAACCGGAAGCACGCGGGGGCCATCAACGCGGCGTTTGCGGCAGTCGCCGAGGCCAAACAGGCGGTGAGCGCGGCGGCTGCGCCGGTCAAGGCAAGCGAGGTCAAGCCGTAAGTGCCTACGTACTATGCTCAGGCTGCGGGGGCCATACAGAGCGTCGTGTGGGACACGGTGCCGACCGGCGGCGGATCTACGCTGACATGGCCGCCGGGGGTAGGCGACGTGCTGGTGGCCAACGGCAAGGCGCTGACGTGGGTGGCGGAGGCTGTGCCTGCGCTGACCTGCGCGCGGCTGACGACCGCCGCTGAGGGCGGCACGGCTGGCGGCAACTTCGCGCTGTCCGGCAGCACGGCGGTTGCGGTCATAGCCGACATCGTGGCGGGGAGCAGCATATGTGTCACGTCCACGCATACCGGCAAAGGAGCAGATAAGGTAGCTGTTACCGGCAACCTCACCGGCGGGTTGAAGGACCGATACGGCTGGCGTCAGTCCGGCGTCGGTGATTTGGCTGTTACCGGCAATATCACAGGCGGTGGCGGTAGAGATTCTTATGGTTTGGATGTAATCGCGGCGTCCACTGTGGCGGTGGTTGGTGACATAACTGGGGGCACGGCGGACCGTGGGGGTATGCGGCAGAGTGCAGGCTACCTGACTGTGACTGGGACCATTCGTGGTATGTCGAATAATTACAGTTTGGGGCTTACGGTAGCGAACTGTACTGTCCTCATCACCGGGGATGCCATTGGGGGTTCCGGCGGCAGTGCTTACGGCGTGCAGGCCGGGTCAGGTGCCGTTGTCACCATGAATGGTACTGCAACCGGTGGTAGCGGTAGCGCCGGTATCGCTACCGTGCACCCTACGGCAGTTGTCACCGTCAACGGCAACGCGGTGGGTGGCACTGGGAGTTTGGGATTCGGTGTACAGGCCAACGCTAGCCCCGTCACCATCATCGGAAGCCTCGTAAACAGCGCGGCGGCTAGCGCCGTGGCGGGCAAAGTCTACTGGCAGCCCGCCAGCGTCGCGCACTACTGGCAGGTGGCGTGGAACGGCAGCAACAACCAGCGCTACACCATACCGCCGGTGCAGGGCAACGTGCGCAACGGTGTCAACTACGGATACTACGGCGAGGCGCTCAACGACGGCACGCTCGTGTTGCCTGCCATCACCGACGTTAAGCTCGGGGTGGGCTACGGCGAGGACGGGACAGAGTATGACGGGCAGCTCGTCGCGGGCGGCGTGCCGCTCATAGGGCCGGGGGGTTTAATAACTTAAATGCAGTACCTTGGGGACTTTCCGGCAGATACACCCACCCTGTATTTCGGCTTCAACACAAGGAAGGCCACAGGGGAACCCGTGGCCTTAGCTAATTACTCCGTAAATGTATTCAAGGATGGGGCCACTACACCACTTGCTTTAGAGGCTGTCCCCGACATTACAAATGTAGCCACGGGTCAGTATGTTGTAGAAGTCATAGTAGTCCAGCCGGATACCCCCTTAATTGTCGCAGGCTCGGACTACAGTGTTGTGCTGTCTACGGGCACCGTAGACGGAGTTTCTGTAGCAGGCACCGTTCTTGCACAGTTTTCGATAGAAAACAGGACAACCTTAAGCCCCGTTGAAGCACTGGGGTTATCCGCGTTAAGTGCTACGTTAGGTACTCCTGTAGCCTTGGATGGTGGTGCCAGGACAATAGCAGGAATGCTCACAAAGATGGCTGACGACAACGCGGGAGGTTCGTTCGACGCCACATACGATTCATTAAACAAAGTAAAAGCAGCTGTTGCTTCTGAGGTAGACACTGTTCTATCTGCCGCTCATGGTGCTGGTAGCTGGACAAGTACTATTTCGGGAGATGGCCCCATTCGCTGGGAGTACACAGTAACTGAGGACGATTTAGTTACGCCCCTTCCCGACTGCAAGGTCTGGGTAACGTCGGATACTGCAGGTTCATGCATTGTCGGGGGTCCTATTTACACTAACGACCAGGGTATAGCTGTATTTTATCTCACAGAAGGTACTTTTTATGTGTTTAGGAAAAAGTCTGGGTGGTATTTCGATAACCCAGACATAGAGGAAGTGTCAAGTAGTTAGCTTAAAAACGGTGATACTATACTAGTTTAGAATAAATGTAGACTAGCTACAACAGTTTTAACAACTTATTATGCTTTTGGAGGTTTCTAACAATGCCTAGAGCTTATCCGAGATGGGTATCGAAGTATGCCAGAGCGAAAAATGGCAGTATTGAGTTTTTCCGACCCAACGTACCGGGGAAGATTACCAAGCTATCTCAAATATCCTTTGAAGACGATTTTATTGGGTTAGGTGACCCTACAGTCATCGGGGGAAAATGGTCTCTCTCTCAGACAGCTACATCAGTCGCCGCTGTAACGGGGGTGGAGCATGGCACGTACGCTCCGCTTTCCGGTGGTTTGGTGTTTAACCCAGATGTGTCAGAGTTTCAGCTTATTACCTTTGGGAATAACCAACCGTTTAATCCCTATAAGGGGTTATCCTTTAACACTCGTGTTAAGATAGCTGAAGACCTTACTAGTACCGATTACGCTTCGTTTGGGTTAATCGGAACTCTAAGTAGCACGGGTAGTATTCTTGACGATAGTACCACTGCTTACAGGTTCCTGTTTTCTATTAACGGTACGGGTAATGTTACTGTCGAAGTTAAGGATGACGCTACTGGCACAAAGCTAGATTCCGTTGACACTGGAGTAGACCACGACTCTGAGTGGAATGTCTACGAGATTATGTTTGTTGAGGGGGATAGTCACGCTTACTTCAAGATTAACGATGTTGTAGTTGCTTCAGTCAGTATAATAGGCTATAGCGCCAGCAAGTTCCAGTATGTCCAGCCAGCTATGCAGCTAATTAAGGGGGCAGCCGGAACAGGGGTTATGGTTTGTGACTATATTAATATTTATCAGGATAAGAGGTCATAACAATGGTTACAATACCTTGGATTCAAAAAAGAATAGTCGGTGAAGCTATAGAGTACGTTAATACTTGGAGTGGGGAAACTGTTGACGTAGTTGCTCCCTTCAAGTTTTGGGAAGATTTTGCGTATAAAACCGGTGAGACCGGAGCTTTAGGCGGTACCTTGGGGCAAGGAACCGGTATTGCCCCCAGTGCTACTTGGGTATTTGATGTTAGGGCTGGTACTGGTGGGGGTACTGGAGCTTACGGGCTAGTCTATCAGTTTCCTGGGTCGATAGCTCTTAGTGTAATGCCTACAGGGGGCCTTAGCACAGGTGCTGCCGGGTATTCTCAGTATGGTGGTCTAGCTGTTATGCACCTTGGGGATTCCACTCCATTTGAGGCGAATGACAGGGGACTGAAAGCAGAGTTTGCTGTAAAAATAACATCTCTACCTAAGTATACTGGGGCTACCATGGCTCCCTCACTTACCGCCGATGGGCACGTTCGCTTTGGGTTCTACAACGCAGGGCAGGGGGGTCCCGAGTATTATACTCCGGGAGAGGGAGCTTCTAGTTGGCCTGCTGGTGCATATCCAGAGCACGGGGCACCTAGCTTTGTGTTGGGTTATCCCTACTTGGCCTATGCTGAAAACACACATGAAAATGGGGTTCCCCTAAACTTCAACCCAATGCCCTACGACGGCTATGTTGTTAACTACAAGATAGACATGACTTCAGATAAAGTTCATTTCTATGTTAACGACCAGAAGGTTGACATATACCCTGCTCCTGGAGAGACTCATCATAACATAAATGCATCTGTCGAACCAGTAGCTCCTTATCTTATGGTTGGTGCGGGTAAGTTTCCCTCTGCTGATAGTGGCGTTCAGGTTGAACTAAAGAGTGTTAAGGTGTGGGCTACACGTTCTGGAGGTGTTACAGGTCCCACTGGGGGAATCACTGGAGGCGCAAGCACTGGTGGTACTGGTGGACCTTTCTACTGGTAACAACCTTAGTTTAGAGTTATAGTAGTAAGAGGTCCTCAATACGTTGGGGGCCTCTTTTTAAAATCTTGGATACTAAATACCTAGTGGTAGTTGGGGATGACATGGATACAGACTTAAATTCCTACATAACTTTAAGAAGGACACGCTGTGGTTTTTGCGGCCATGTTATTACCAGGAAAGAGGTAGCTAAGCGTGTTGTGTTACGACGAATACCTGACGAAACTAAAGAAATAGCATTTCTATTTCAGTGTGCAGCGTGTAGCTCTATCAGTGAACTTGCCATCGTAATACCCCCAGAGATACCTATCACTACTAAAACACCCGAGTTCCGGGCACTGGTAAAGGTATTCTTTAAAAGGAACTTTGTCTGTGAGGCTTCTGCTCACGAACAGATATACTTAGAGGAACTGCTTCCTATAACTGAAAGAGAAGTTTCTTCTGCCATGGACACGCTAGATTCCCCCGACTGGCTTACGGAACTACAAAGCTATGCCGCAACAAATTAGTCCCCCCAATAATGTAAACTACACGATTAATCAGCACCTACAACAGGTTGTTCGGGGGTTATACGACTCTACCTCCATTGTAGAATCAGAGAGGTTAGAGGCGGAAGTAAGGGATAGGCTGAGGCCTTACGAGGATGAAAATCCCGTATCCATAGTAGAGTTTATAGAATCAGATGCCTATCTAAACCTGGGTAAGTTTGTTTTTCCTGCGGGTAAGTGGATTGCAGATACATTTTACAACCCCCAAGACCACTACGACGAATGTAGATATACGTGGACTAACAAAAAGGGTATAAACCAAGAGTTTATATTTCCAGGGTTCTCCTCTCTAGACTACACCAAAGAACAAGTAGCCAATTTTCAGTTTAATGAATTAGTAATAATAATAGGGCAGAGGGCTATTAAGTCTGTTATTTCTGCAATAATTAGCTTATACGAATTTTACAGGTTACTATGTCTTGATGACGTTAGTAACCACTATGATGGCATTGCCCCTAAAACACCTATATATGTAAGCTTAGGAGCAACTGCTGCCGCTCAGTCTGATGAGACTGTGTTCAGTTATGTTGAAAACTGGTTTGAGCATAGTCCGTGGTTTTCCCGCTACAGGGGTAAGGCCTCCGAGCTAAAACTTCCCGATGGACAGCCCCTGTTTGCCCAAACTTCAGGCTCTATCGGATTCCGCCATAAGAATATTTTTCTCAATGCTGTCCACTCTAAGTCAGGTTCTCTTAGAGGGTACACCAGAAAGGCTATTGTAAACGACGAGATTTCTCACTTTGATGAAGGGCAGAAACGAAGTGCGGACGCTACCTATGATGCAATGAGCAATAGTACAGAGACTTTTGGGGAGGATGGGTTAAAGGTTTCCATATCATCCCCACTTCACGTTACAGACAAAGGTATGCGGCTACTTTCTTCTTGTGCTGTAAAGTTCAGGTCAACTTTCTACGACCAGTATGGATTTTCTGACATTACAGAGTTTAACGGGCAACCAATAGAACAGTCTGCAAAGATGCTGGGCTTCCACTACCCTACGTGGGAAATAAACCCAGTGCGAACTTTTGAGTCTTTTCAGACCCGCTTAAGGGTCAACCCCGAATCTACCCTTCGAGATTTTGGAGCACTGCCATCTCAGGCTGAAGTTTCTTTCTTTAGCGACGGTGATGCCATTGCTGAGGTTTTTGACCCCAGAACTCCTTGTCCTATAAATGAAGTAGGACAGGTTTCCTCCAGCTTTAGGGGGAAGGGGGGTGTGCATAATTACTACCTTCACGTTGACGTTGGCATAGGCAAACCGAGTAACTTTGGTATAGGTCTCGCGCATACAGAGATTATGACGGATTCTATTAGTGGTGAAAAGCGTACTGTTGTGGTCGTTGACTTAGCTTATGCTGTAACAGCCAAAGTAGACGGAGAAGTAGACTTATCTAAAGCCAGAGAACTACTGGATGTTATAATTGAAAGATTTCCAATAGCATCTTATACATCAGATAGATGGCAGGATGTTGAATACCACCAAAGGATTAAATCACGAGTTAGGTCTGTGGATAGACTTATTGTAGGTATAGAGCATTACGAGGAGCTTAAGACTTTAATATACAACAGGCAGGTTAGATGTCACTCTTCTAATTTAGGTAAGGCGTGTAAAGTATCCCCCGAGGAGGAACTTAAGAGGTTAGGTTTGGTAAATGGTAGAAAGGTAGAGAAGGGTGTAGGTTACACAAAGGATATTTCTGATTGCTATGATGACCAAACCTATGTTATGACTGACAATGGTTGGAAGTTATTTAAAGATGTAGAGCCTACTGAAAAATTAATGACTAGAACCCCCGATGGCGTAGTGGAGTATCATGTTCCTGATCTCTTAATAGCAAAGCCTTATTCGGGGGATATGTATACCTACGATGGTAGATTCATTAACTTTTCGGTAACTCCGACACACAACATGCTATTCAAAGCAGATTACGGCGGGGGTGATCCATCTTTACAGCCTATTAGTAGTATAAAAAGTAGGGGGGTAATCCCAAGAACGGCAGTAGTAGATGGGGGTCTTCCGGGCAACTTCCCTGTTCAATTATGCTCACCTATAGATGTTGTGGCTGTTCCCACTAGTAGAGGTTACTGGGCAGAAACTGAAGACAAGGTTTTAACTGATCTTTATGCAACCGCTTCGATGCCCGATATTATGGGTAATCTTGGTAGAAATAGGGCCTCTATCTACAACAGAGCCAGATATCTTAACCTTTATCGTGGGCAGATATCGGATAGGATAAAAGACCGACCGGATGCACTCCCCACATGTTCTTTGAAAGATTTTGCTTCTTTTGTTGGGTTTTGGTTAGCTGAAGGTAGGAAAGATTTTAGGGGGTTTGGCGTTAAGGTAACTCAAACTAACCTTGAGGGGATTGCTTGGGTAGACAGCCTTTTTGATAGACTGGGTTGGCCTCATCAAAGGATGGCTGGTAGTAAAGAAACTACTTGGATAGTGAAGAGTTGGGAACTTAGAGAGTATCTTAGAGAGCTAGTGACTGGCGATGAGTTGCATATCCCTAAAGAAGCTTTTATGGAGTGGGGTGTGGAGGCACAGGAAGCACTTCTAGAGGGGTTGTGTGTGGGGGACGGAATCCATGCTAGGGGTAGGGTTGCTGGCTATTGCTCAACATCACTAACTTTAGTAGAGGATGTCCAAAGGCTTTTGGCGCACGTTGGGTTGGTTGGTAACATTCGCCTCGTGAGGCCGGGAGGAGAGCCTGTGGAGGTTATGGGTACGGTTTGTCAGAATCCTAAAAATCTCTGGCAAGTAAGTATTTTTAAAAATAAGAATGCTGTTTATAACCCTAAACAGATTCAGCTAACACATTACGAGGGTTTAGTTTATTGTGCTACTGTTAAGAATCACACCTTGTACGTTAGACGAAAAGGAAAACCTATGTGGTGTGGAAACTGCATGGCTGCAACGTGTTATGTTGCAATGCATAGAACAACAAGAAAACTTGCTGTTGGACGTGCAACTATGGGTCTTCTAAGCAGGGGGGGCATATAGATGTCTGTCTTTAAAATAGCTCAAAGAGAACCCGGCATTCTTATAGATGAGGATGGCAGGGTAGTTGAACGCCTCTATCCCCCCACTCCCGATTTTGAAGACCCTAGAGCCTTTCCTCAGAAGAGACCTAAAAAACCCGAGCGTCCAGAGCTTGTGCCCCCGACTGACCGCCCAGTCAACCCGGAAACACAGAGGCCTCAGCTTTCTTTGGGGGATGTTGTTCGCATAGATTTTGGCAGACCCGGCTTTATTGTTGCTGTAGTCGAGAGAACTGACTCTGCTGGAATTTATGGTTGGTATAGTTCCCGTTCCGGAACATCCCGAGCAAGGAATCCTTTAGCATCGGCTAGAGAACGCGCTGTTGACCTGTTTGTCGCATACCAAGTACACCACGTAGAAGAGTATAGCCCCAAGAAAATATGCAGGTGGGAAAGTGTAGCCTCTCTTGACATCTTGGGGGATGCATGGGCCGAAGCCTCGGGGGTTACCCTTACTAATCTACCGGCGGGGGGAGGTACTGCCTATTCTCCGGTATCTTCCAGTAATCCACTGGTAAATACAGCGATACACAGACATAAGTACCTGTTCTTCTGGTATACAAATCTGGCTACGTATTGGAGGAGAAAAGGGAAAAGACACACCTATAGGCGTGTAGAACCTCTTTATGTTTTTATACACCCAGGTACTTTTAATGAGCTACTATTAACATTAGATAAGAGTAGAAACTATTTTAGGTCGTTTTATGTCCCCAACATAGAAACCCCTAAGCTGGGAGCAGTCTATGCTTTCAATCCAGATAAGATGTTGAAGAGGGTTAATAAAACATTAACCAAAATGGATAAGAAGTTTTCGAAAAAGCACAAAACTGAAGAAGAGCTTGAACACGCAAAATCCGAAGATTTAGTATATATTGGGTTATCGGGATATAGAGAACATCTGCAGTATGTTAAAGATAGGACTAGAAAACTGCATGGTATTTTCAAACCGAAATATAAGGAGTCCGAATAGCTAATGACTTACAGGTATAAGTGCAAAAACCCCGAGTGTGACGTAACCTACTTCTACAATGATGTAGGGCATTTTGACGAAGACAAGTTTAATCGTGGGGAGTACGCCACTGCGGAATGTCCGCAATGTGAAGTCAGGGGTAACAAGATAATAGATTTTTCATGTCCTGGCATCATCTACCGAGGATTGGGGTTTTCAAAAAATGATGATGAATATGAGAAGCAACTTCATATAGCTGAGGGTATTGCTGAACGTGCGCCTAAGCGCAGAGCGGAGCAATCAGTAGCGAAAGACCCCTTGTCTAAGGATGACGCTTTTTGGAATGAACTTGCTTCTCGCGAGTATCAGAAGGAAGTGTTGAAGCACAGGATATACTCCGGCCCCCCGACTACTGTATTTCCCGACCGTGAGGCTAAAGCTTCTCGTAACATTGCCAGTTCCAGTGGTGTTGTGGGTGTAAAGGAAAAGTCTAAGCGGAAAAAGTGACTATGAGAAAAGCAGCGCAACTAACTTTTGATGTTTCTAGGGTAGATAACGAGTTCAGCAATGGGTTCAGGGGCTACAAGAGCATACCGGAGAACTACTCTCTTATGTTTGAGTGGTCTGGGCCTATGGTAATGGACCGTTGCCATATACCCTTAAGTGCTGCTTTTTTAGATGAAGACAATACTATTGTAGATATTAAGAAAATGATTCCGGAGCCGGATACTTATGTACCCGAAAATTACTACCAATCAGATAAGCCCTATGTTCGTGTCCTAGAAGCAGAAGACGGATGGTTTGATAGGAATGGCTGGGGTGTTGGTGACCGCTTGCATGTAGACGGCAAGAGTATCCGCTTACAGGACGGCTCTTGTAGAAAGAACACTCCTCTGAGTGTGCTATCTCCCCCCACGCCCACTCTAGACTCTTCCATGTGGGATATTAGTACAGACCGGCCCTGTCTCAAGCCAGCCATTAAGCGGGAGATTCTGGAAAGGTTATTTGATGGACTCAAGAGGAACGGGTTTGAGTCTCCCAAGAGTTGGATTACTGATGTCTTTCTTGTGGGTAGTTCAACAACAAACCAGTTTGACGAGACCAGTGACATAGATGTAGGCTTTACAGTAGACAAGGCTTCCTTTAAGCGGAAAGAACCTCGCTATAGAGACCTTAGCGATAAAAGTATTGATTTAGTAATCAAGAGAGCTATTATTGACCAGATAAACGATAAGCTTCTATTTGATACCAGTCATTCAGTTAACTACTACTATAATAAACCTGAGGATAAAAGTGCATTTGACTCTCTCTATGACATTGTAACAGATTTATGGGAAAGGGGGCCAACCACTGTGCCCCTAGATTTTAACCCCGAGGAAGAGTTCCCAGATGTTTGGGATGATGCGCGGAGGTTAGCGGAGGGGTTTGACATAGGGATAGGCAACTTGCGCAGAGACTCTATCGATATAGAGAATATTTTTAAACGTATAGAGAATTCAGAAACTCCAGAAAGGTATAAACGTCTTTTAAACAAGATTATCTTCAATATTGAAAAAGAGATACATAAATTAACCAAAGGGCACGAAGACGTGTGGCAGAAGCGTAAGATTGCATTCTCCAGAGACCCCGATGAGTTGAGGACTCTCTGGAATAAGAGCAAGAATTTCAGCCCAGAGAATATACGCTATAAGCTTCTGGAAAAGTGGAGATATATTAAGCTTCTACACGAGTTAGAGAAGATTTGGGCTGGGGATGAGCCAAAGGAAAACCGAGTTATGAGTATAGCCAACTTGTTTAAGCTGTCTAGTAAAATCCTACGCCCACTGTTTAAACTATCTCAGACTAGTGACGACGAAGACCTAGACTTGTTTGCGGCAAAGTTGTTTGATGAGGTTGCGGCTAAACAAACAGCTGCCAAGAAAGCTCCTGCCCCCCAGCAGGAACCTACGGAAATTCCTCCGCCAAAACCCACACCAGTAGCCCCGCCTCAGAAACCAAAGGGACCAGCGGCGGGACCTCCTGCAGCGGTGGGAACCCCCCCAGCGGGACAAGCTCCGGAAAAACAGGGTTCAGACACAGGTTCAGGGGTTCCTGCTGCGGTACCTTCGCGAAAAACCCCCCCAGCTGCTGCTCCCAGTAATGCCAAGTTAGCTAAGTTATCCGAGGGGCAACTTAGGTTGTTACTTCCCCAAGCTGACAGAGCTACTGCAGATATAATTTTTTCTATTTTAGAGGAGAGGGAGAAAACTGAAGATAACCCCCGTTCCCGAGTTATAACTAAAGAGCTTCTGGAAGTGCTTAAGCCATCTGTTACTACAGTAAAAAAAGCCCTAACTTCAGATTATCCTTTTTCTAGTGCAGAACTTCGAGAATACTACGACTTCCTTCAAGACCTACTTACCCCATCCTTTCTATCTAAGGCTGTTGAGCATTCTTCTACCGGGGTTACCACAACGACTAAAGAGTTAGCGGCACTAGCAAGTAGCGAGGAGTATACAGATAGTCTTAGACTTGCGGAAAAAGTAGCATCCGACTTTAATTCCCAAATAGCGCAGCATTTCGACTTAGGCTTAGACCGACCTGACGCTGACGCTCCCGAACACTTAGATATAACCCAACAAGACTTTACTTTAATACAAAAGTGTTTGCAGGAGGTGATTACTAAGAATGATGCGATTATTGCTAATAATGGTATTTCAGCAGCTGTTATACCAGAAACTGACATATACGAGTTTGCCTGTGTTTATGCTGAACAACCCCTTACCAGTTGGACTCCTGACATAGCACTGTTCTTCCAACAATATCTTGTTAATGGTTCTCCGGCTATTAAGGCAATTTTAGGAGAATCGGTGTTTCTTAAGTTAACGCAGAACAAGCCTAAGTTAACTAAAAGCAATAAGTCCCCTCATACTTCTGACGACACAAATAAACTTTCCCTTGTTGGAACACCTAGAATAGTTTATTCTGTATTACGTGCAGGTAATAATCTTACAGTTAAATTAACAGGGAGTTTTCATATAAAGGATGTCTACGACTATATTTGGTATGACGATGGCGGACCTAAAGAAAATTCCGGCCCCGATGACCCTGCTGGCACTGTATCCTTGTCAGTAGATATATTACTCCTGCCCATAGAGAGGCTTATTAAGTTTTTAGAGGTGTTTGGAGTTGAGGTATCTGAACAGGACACAGACTTAATTAACTCTATTGCTGCAGAAGTAAAAGTTCCCCCAAAGCACACTTTAGTCACACCTGAAGGAGAGGTAAAACTTGCTTTTACCCCCATAAACAGCAAGTACACTTCTGCCAATGTTGCCCTGTCCGGGCTGACTAAACCTCTTACGGAACTTCCAGAGATACCTGGCCTAAACCACAAAAAGATTAAGCTACACGACTACCAAAAAGCCGGAGTGCTGTATACCGTAGCTCACAGAGACGGGTGTATCCTTGCTGACGATATGGGAACTGGAAAAACTCTTACAGTTTTGTCTTCCCTTAAAATTGCCCCTGACGGGTTACCGTGTTTAGCAATAATACCCGTACACTTAACGAAGTCATGGACAGATGAAATAAAAAATAGTTTCACTTCTGCCAGAAATGTTGAGGCCGGAGCGTTTAACCTCTTGATGTGGAATAAAACAGATGATATTACTGAGGCCACTCCTATTCCACCTAATACTATAATTTTGACTAGTAACAACGCTATAAGCTTAAAAAATAAGTTAGCTACAATGCAGGCCTTGATTTCGGAGAAAAAGATAAGAACTGTTGTTGTAGACGAGGCTGAGTATATAAAGACTGTGACAAGTTCTTCCTCTATATCAGTTACTGCCTTAATGGCAAATCCAGCTTTAGCTAATAAAATTCTAATGACTGCTACGCCTATGACGCTAAGTCCTCTAGACGCAATACCTTACCTTAAGGCAATTGGAAAGATTGACCTTTTTGGCGGGGTAGACACATTTAGAAACAACTTTTGTAACCCCAAGAGTCTTACTCGTATGCCGGACCCAAAAAGGCCTGACTCTACCGCTAACTTCAAGGGTCAAAGTAACCTCCCTATTTTACATAAGATGTTACGCTCGTCGTGTATGCTTTTTAGGCCATCTGAAAGTATAGTTGCCCAGGTAACAGGGGGAAAGATGCCTAAAATAAACTATCATTTTGAGGATGTGAATTTATATGATGAGGGACTAGAGGAGTTATGGGCTGACTATCTAAGCCCAACTTCCACAGCAACTCTAAAGATTATTAAGCAAACCCACCCTAAGGAGGGGGAAGACGACGAGGAGTACCAGGCCTCTATTGCGAGTATTTTAGATAAAAGGTCTGGGCGTAACAATAGTGACGCGAGAAAACTTGCTTGTGCTTTAGTTAAGATTCCTACTGCAGTCAAACTATCTAATAAAATCAGGGCCTCTGACCCTGACGCTAAAATACTTTACCTAGTTTACAGTCACGATGTTCGTTGCGAACTACAAGCCAGGCTAGAGCAAAATTATAAAGAGCTTAACCCAGGTTCTACTAAGGAAAACATTGTTGTTCACTATATGGGAGGTAAAAAGAAAGAAAGAGAGGAAAACTTATCTGACTTTAAAGAGGTTTCCGATGTTAACGACCTAATTTTAGGGTTCAGTGCTGGTAGGACTGGGTTAAACATAGCAGAGGCACATTATGTAATTTGTGTTGAGTTACCGTGGACGTGGGCAGCACTGACTCAAGCAATACACAGGGCATACAGAATGGGTGACCCCCACGATGTTGAAGCCTATATTATATCTGTAGTTGGAGAAGATAGAAATGGGGATTCGTATGGAGATTCCAGAGCAGCCGACAGGATAGAAAAGAGAAAGGGCGTACACGATGTTCCTCTGCACGGAGTTAATCAGTCTGATTTTTCTTTTAACCCCAAGACTGCCTATTGCTTGTCTAAGAAGTTTCCTTTGGCTCTCAAGACATCTGGGGTGTCTGGTAGCGATGACCCGGTACAGGCCAGCTTAAAGTCATCATGTACACTTACGGGAGATTTAGGGGATAGCCATTGGATTGGAAGTGGCTTTAGGATAAATGACACAGATATTCTTACCTGCGCACATAACGTTGTTCAGGAAAACCGTCCTCCCTATGACAAGAATACTACCATTAGCGTAAGTTTTGGGGAAGATTCCGAAGTTACAGCTAAACCTCTGTTTATCAATTACAGTTTAGATTTGGCTGTAATCAGGATACCCGATTTGGAGTCTAGGAATATCTCAGGGTTTCCTTTATTACTAGGGGATAACGAAGACTTATCCGAGGGTGATGATATCTACTCTGTTGGGTCTCCAGAGGGGGTTAACGCTATTGTAACCGCTGGTGTAGTGTCTTCAGATTTTAGAAGTGTGAGTGAGCTAGATGCTCCAGTTTTCTTTACTGACATGGACTTACACCCTGGTTCTTCAGGGGGTCCCGTATGCAATCTTAGGGGTGAGGTTGTAGGTATTGCACGAGGAACACTAGCTTTTAACGACGAAGATAGTGGTTCCTGGGATAATCTTAACTATGTTTTGCCTATAGATGTAGCCAAGAATTGGCTCACTAAGAAAGGCATATCATTTAGGCAAGGAGTAAATCATGGCGTTTCTAAAGACGGGTGATGCTACTGAGGTAACTGTTGTAGCACCGGATGAACTTGTAGTTTGTCCTACATGTGGGTTAACATTTCCAGCAGTAGAGGTTAATTGCCCTAACTGCTTATTGAACAATTCCGATGGGATTGTTCCTGACGAGAATCTTTGATACTATATTGATAAGAGTTTCTTAGTTTTAAGAGGTATACAAATGGCAGAAAAACCAGTTTCGCAGAGAAGGGGATACTCCCGCATTAAAGATACCGATAACAGTTCAATTGTTACCGTGGGAGGTTTTTGGCGTGTAGTTCGCTCCATGACCAAATATTTGGCTAACAGGGTTGCCTGGGGGTTTGACGTTACTACAGGCGAGACTGAACCCACTGTTGCTGTTGGGCAGGGAGGGTGTATCCAAAACAGGTATTACAGATTCAGCACTGGCGGTACCTCTGTTAGCATAGGTTGGAGTGGTTCCGACGCTGGAAAGACTGTGATTTATGTTGAGTCCGGCACTGGAAACATTGTGCCGTTTACTGACATCAGGGCCACTCTTAGCACTTCCGTTCCCGATACAGCACTCATTTTGGCCTACGTGGACACACGTCAGACTTGGGGCAGCACCGGTTGGACAGCCGGAGTCATTGACAACAACGCTCGTCCGGCACTATTTGACCAGACACGTCCCTTTATCTACTGGAAGTAGTAGGTATCTATTTTCAAACTAGAAGGTAATCATATGGAAAAATTAGGCCCCCGTTCTTGTGGTGTGACTAATACTGTTGCAGATATTGCGGCAGATATCGCAGCCAGAAACCTTGCGTTCAAGACAGACTATGCCGCTATAGCTAAACAGGCGTCCAGCGCGACAGCACCGCCTCCCAATAAGATTTCTATCAATGACTATGAGAACTTAGCTAATTTAAACCTGGTTGACCACGGACTGGGTGTTTTCGAGTGTTCCAAGGGGCAAATTTGGCGTATCGTTAAGCATTCTGATGGTCAGGACTTCTTAGAGCGAGATGAAGAGTTAACTGAGGAGAATAGTCTGGTAGACCAGCTTATTCTGGGTAAGAGTTCGACCAACCCGGTTGAGGTTTAATTATGAAAATTATCAGTAATAGAAATTTGTTTGGTTCGGGTGTTATCTCTGGGTTTGCAGAGCGTTGTGGCATAGCTAAAAGTGCTTCTACTTCGCCGCAGTCAGACACACCTATTCCTGAGGGTCTTTCTAGTGGAATCCACGCCAACAAAGTTGCTTCTGCCTTCAGTAGAACAAATTTTACGGCGTCTTCTAATCCTTCTGGGGAGGACAAGCTTACGAAAGTAGCTAGTCTGGAAGTCGGGAAACAGGCCATGAAGTTCCTGAAGGCCAGTTTAAAAGAGAACAAGATTGGTAATGTGTCTCTTTCTGTGCAAAGCATTGCTAATCCACAGTACAAGGTTTCTGGAGTGGGAAGAAAGACACCTACCACTAAATATGCAGATGTCATTATAGGTATCTCCCACCCTACCTTCCCAATCGGTAAGGTCGCATCTTGTGTTGTTAGTATTTACGATGGAAAGCCCCAGCCTCCGGCTACTGTCATGTATGACGATTCCCTCTATGACTATTCGCGGGAGGGGTGGACAACTCTTCTTAGCGATAACCGTAATCTTAAGACAGCTTCTTCTACTAGTAAGCATGTCGTTATTAGGAAGTACTCTCAAGTTAACCCTGACGGTACTGTCACGAATGTTCCTGGTGGGTATTACGAGTCTCTGGGTAAGACAGATGACCCCTTTACCTTTACACAGGAGCTAAAGCGGTGCGGTGTGATGTCCGCTCAACGTGTTAACGTGCCTGCTGTCGGTAATGCTGTAGAGCCACTACTTACAAGTGAGGGGGACCTGGCTAAGGTCAATGCCCTTGTCAGTAAGTATTGTCAGGTAGTTCCTGACGCGACAGCTGTAGTGGGGGGTACTGAGGCAGATTCAAAGAGAGATTTTGTTACTGCTCTTCGAGACGCTGCTCCTGGAAGTAAAGTTGTTAAGGGTAAGGTAGCTCCTGGCAATCCTACTTCTGTTGTAGTTACTTCAAAAAGCGATTCTACATCTACATCCGCCCCTATTCCTGCGGGTTCAAAAACTGCACAGGTAGTAAGCAAGGATAAGAGTTTTATGCCCAGTAAAGATGCTTACTATGAGAGGGATTTTGGGGACTCTGGGGTTGAGGGGGTTGAAGACGATGAAGACTATGACCCCTCCCTTGATGGGGGAGAGGAAGATAGTGGAAGTCTGGACGCCCTCATTGAAAAGCAAAAGACTAAGCTAATGCGCAATAGGAGGTCTGGCCCCGATGAGAACTTCGACGAACCTGACATTTTTGATGAGGGTGAAGCGGATGAAGATGTTGAGGAAGACTTAGGGGAAGACTACGAGGATGACGAAGACTTGCTAAGGACTGCGGCTAAGAAAAAGACTGCTTCTAAGAAAAAGACTGCGGCAAGGAAGTCGGGTACCCCATGGTCTGAGGGGAGTAATGATTCCCCAACACAGAATAAGGGACCCGCGTCTGGGGGTAAGGCTGAGGTGAAAGGTCCCGGTGGGACTCAGAAACTTACAAGGTCTGGAGGTGCCCGAAAGGCCCCAGCAGAGATGGGACGCGAGAGGTCTGTTGCTTGGGACAACGGGGGCGGCAGTGAAAGCCGTGCCATGCAAAGTATGGGTGTTAACGCACCCCCGACTAAAAACAGGGGGCCTGCTTCAGGGGGTGTCTCTGAGGTGAAAGGTCCCGGTGGGACTCAGAAGCTTTGGGACCAGAAGGGTACAGGGCAGACTTCTAAGCCTCATGACCGTGGAACTTCCGCAGAATTCTTAGGGCGTGACCCCCAGAATGCAGAGACTTCAGGAAAGACAGACCAGTGGTTTGATAGGGACGGGAGTTCTGCTGAAGGCGGCGGTGACAAATTTTGGACCCACGAAAACTCTAAGCCTAAGACTCCCTCGAAGGACTTCTGGGGAGAGACTCCTAAGGCTAAAAGCACTGGAAGTATGAGTCCTCTTATGAAGGGTTCCTCTATCCAGAAATACGCGTGTGGCCCCCACCAGGCGGCTCTTAGAGCAAGGCTGATGCGAAGTAGGGGATTCTCTGAAGAGGTGATTGCAAAAGAGTCCGGGGTTATCGGAGGGACTCTTGGGGGATTAGCCGGTACCCTTATTCCTATACCTGGTGTTGGTTCTGGGATAGGAGGTATGCTGGGGTCCGCAATAGAAGACCGTGTCTTTAGGAATAAGGGTTGGGGCGAGACCGCTGGAAATGCCCTCATGGCTGGGATACCTGGTGTCGGCTTCGGAGCAATGGGTAAGGGCTTGGCGGGTGTAGGGAGAGGTGCACTCGGCAAGGGCCTTACTAACGCAGTTGGTAAGGGGTTACTGACAGATGCACAAGCTGCTGGGGTAACTGGGGCAGTAGGAAAGGGCTTGGCAAACGTAGGTGGTAACATAGTAAAGAATAAGGGCCTTATTGCAGGCCTTGGGGGTACCGCTCTACTCACAGGGGGAGGTGAGGGTGGGGCTACTCCCGCAGGGACTACTGTTGGTATGGGAGTACCCCCTGGTAGTGTAATGCCGATGCAAGGCGGGGGGCAGCTATCACCTCAAGAGGTTGCACTATTTAGGCAACTTATAGGGAGTTTAGCTTACAGCGGTTAATTTATAGTTGCATAAATAATGAATAAACAAAGTCAGGTTCCTATGGACATGTCAGTGGGAGGCATTACGCCTCCCGCACCTTCTGGTGGGGGACCTCCTGCTCCTCAGAATATGCCGTTATCAGCGGGGGGTACCCCCCCTGCTGCTCCTGCGGCTGCGGAAGGTGCTGAATCTCTTACAGGGAATCCCTTTGTAGATAACAAGTTACTAAGCTTACTTAAAGACCCTGGAGTTTCCCGTGGTACTACAATAAGGGAAGCAAAGCGTCTCTGTAAACTGCTGGGTATACCGTATAAAGAAACTCCTAAGGGGCTAATTTGTAACAACAGATATATTGTTAGAAAGGAGGATATCGTAGAAAATCCCGGCCCTGTAACAGGAAATTGGAACCCCCCAGCTAATCCCGCTTTGCTTGCTGCACAACAGGGAGGGGAGGGGGGACTGCCGGGAGGGTTGCCGGGAGGGTTGCCGGGAGGGCCAGAGGCGGTGGACATGGGGAGCAATCCTCCATCTGCGGGGCCTCCGGGAATGCCCATGGTTTCTCAGGTTATGCCGACAGGGGACTGCCATAGCTGGGCGAGTAGGTTACGCCCTATGGTAGTAGAGACTGTTATGGGGGCATCTCTCCCTGGGTGTGACAGAGAGAAAAAGATAAGGAAGCTTATAGAGACCATAACACCATTGGTAGATAGCGATGGGTTAGAGATTGTTGATATCCCAGAAACAGGTTTGATTTTACGTAATGTTGGTAGTAGTGATGAAGAGGGTGAAGTTCTAGTGTCTGCAGACGACTCTGGGGCGGAACCACCCCCCTTAGACCGTTGTGCGTGGATTCAGGACGAGCCAGAAACTGGGCCACGCATATTGTATAAAGGAGCCACCATGCTTGAGGATGTTCTGAACGCATTGATGAAGAAGGCTTATAAGCCTGATTTAGAAGGTAAGCCTCCTACTCCAGGAAAGGCTAAGACTGAGATTCCTCCGGGTGACCCCGACCGGCAAGGTGAGAAACCGCCAAAGCCCCAGCTTCGCCCCGGTTACCATGGGGACCAGCTAACAGGTATGCATGTGGGAGATTCTACCGTAGAAAACTCTCCCGAGGACAAGCCCCAACCCCTAGCTGATAGAGAAGGCCAAACGGAGTTTATTCGCAAGAGGCGGGGAGATGTCAAAGGCTTTGTTGAGCGTGTCGCACACGTTCAGGCAAGCCCTGATGGGTTTAGCTTAAGCAAGAACTCTCAGAATTCGGATAATAGTATACCCCACATGGACTTATTATCCGATTACGAGATTCCCAAAAACAGCAGCAGTATAAGGTTGTTGCTAAAGCTTGCTGCCAAACACATGTGGGATTACATAGTAAACTCTAACGACGTCGAAGGAAGCCGAGAAGTTGGCTATACTTATGCTATTAAGCGGTTGTCTGACTTCCTTCCTAGTATTATGAGAGAACTTGGTCTACACGAAGATGACGCAGATTATATGACTAGTGCTCTTATTGACTTGTTAAAAGGTACCTTAAGCCTTTGGCTTTTCAGGGTTACTGATAGTTTAATGAGAGAAAAGCTTAACACTCCTTTTGAGGGGGCTGACCCCTTCGATGACGATAACCCCTTTTAATACCCTAGATACGATATATGCAGAGAAGTAGCACTTGGGATTTTCTTAAAGATGAACAACACTTCAAGTATGACTAAAGTGGTAGACACCCTCCCGACAGAGGCTGCCTTTGTGTCTTGTGATGGGTGTGGGCGCGTGTATCTCCAAACAGAGGAAACACCGGATACTTGCCCCAAATGTGGGGGGGAGTTTATACAGAAGTTTTCTAATGATTTGAAGGTAGTGAAAGAATCTCTAGCTCTCAGGCAGAAGGTTTCTAGTGATTTGAAGCTAATGAAAGAAGCTCGATCTGTCAAGAAAACCCTTGCTGCTCTGTGGTATAGAGGGGGGAAAGGAGTACCCGCTGGAAGAGTTGTGGCTGCTCCAGCGGGGTTCTTCTACGTAGACCCGGCAGAGTTTCACACCAATCTACATGAAGGGGATTTGATAGTCGTACAGTTACGTTATGCTAATAACCAATTTGTGGGGGCTGTGGTTCGGGGTTACAATAACTTTGAGACATATACAGACCCTAAGCCTGATGCCGCTGAGGCCATGCATGACCTTCTTATGAATGTTGGTTACTTCCACAACGGAGGAAGGGAACGGTGGACTGATGCAGAGATAGACCACTACGAGAGAGGCGTTACCCCTCCCGATATCTCTAAAATTTCGTCTGTTTTAAAAAAGTCCTTAGCTAAGAAAGCCCAAATTACCAAGGCTTCTGCTAGAGAAATCATGTCTTTAGAAGATTTTGACGGCCAAAGACAAGGTCCAGTAGACTTTGACTTAACAGTTAACAGAGACAGCACCTTAGCAGAATGGGAAGAAGCTCTAGGTCTATTAGAGCTTACAATCAAGGATAACCCTGGGCGCAAAATTAAAGTAAACGGTAAGGTGGAATACACAGCCCCAAATTTATTAGAATACTTTCAAAAATGGGTAGAGAAAAAGAAGAAGCAGATGGAGGAGGAGGCGAAGGCTCAAGCTCAGCGGGATGCTCTTAACCCTGGGCAGAAAGACTACCTAATACGCCGAGGGGGTATTCCTGAATATACGTTGCCGGGAGGGGCAGACCCTTCAGTCCAAGCAGCGTCCTTAGAGGAAGCAATAAAGTTCTTTTCACTTCAGAAGAATATTCCTCCTAGCCAACCCTCTATTTACACAGACAGCGAGGGCACGGCGAAGACTTACACATTTAGCTACCTTCTGGATTATCTAAAAATACTTTTTACTGCGTATACTGCCAAAGTTTCTGCTCAAGTTAAAAGGAGTCCCCAGGTAGAAAAACCTTCTGACAGTCAAATTCCTAAAAATGAAACAGCTGAGTTAGATTTGTCTAAACTAGAAGTATTAGGGGAGTCCGGTATAGACGACGTATTAAACTCTATTAACACCATACTAGTTGAGGCCACAAACGGGTTAAGTAGCGGAATATTTCCATATTCTTTTTTAGATGTTAAAGATGGTATAAACACTAAAAAATATAATTTTACAGATTCAGGTACTGATGGGTGGAACTACTTACAGTCGTTACGCAGTACCCTTAAGGATGGTAAGCTACCTACACATGAAGTTACTGTAATTGTAGGTAATATCACAAACGAAAATGATATATTTGGGGCATTAGCTGAGCTTAGTAGGCTTAGAGAAAGTAAGTGGCCTGCCACTACGATTACTTTAAAGTATGAGAATGCAGACGGATCGGAGGATGAAGTTAAATGCAGTGAACAAGCTGGCGAAATAGAAAGTATACAAGATTGGCTTGTTAGGAACTGGGAGTATTACAACAATATTGGAGATGGAGCAAATGCTTACAGAAATGGTACTCTAGCTTTTGTTCCCATTATTAAAGATTCTTACGCAGGTATGCTTACCACGGTAAATGCTATTAAGAACATTGCGAAGAAAGTAAGTACAGTTACACCCTTCCCCTACACTCACATAAAGTTGGGCAGTGAAGAGATAGAGGAGTTCAAAGATAGCTCTAATAGTACTTATCAGAAATCACTAACACGAATTCTCCCATTTTTTGAGAAAAAACTCGGGTTAGCTCCTAATCCTACTCCGGCTCCTACTCCCCCTGAGCATCCTGCTCCTCCTGCTCCCCAGCAGGAAAATAGGGTTGCTCAGGTAGATACCAGAGACGTAACCACTAAGGGGGGGATAAAGGCTGCCCTCAGAAGCATAGTTGCAATTAGGAATCGCATTGCTCAGTTTCGTAATACGTGGCCTTATACTCATATAGAATATCTAGACAAACCAGGTACCTTAAAACCATTTGAGGGTAAGGATAGTCCACCTTATAAAAGAACTATAACGGAGGAATCCCCAGATGAGTTGAACCTTAAATCGTTACTGGCTAATATAGATACTTATACCAAAAATGCTAAAGCTAAAACAGCAGTTGTTTTAGATGGAAATACTTCAACTGTGGAGGGGCTTAACAGGGCTATTGGTTCCATTTTATATATAAGTAAAACTTTACGCAGTGCAGGATACAAAACATATTCAAGTGAATCTATTTCAGCACCTCCCGCAGACATAGAAGGAGAGAAAGACATAGCCCTGGTAAGAAAAGCACTGAAGGACCTCTTAGACCATTGTGAGGAGGAAAGAGACCGACTACTAGCGCAGCAATCTGATTCGGTTGAAGAGACTTCCCCTGAAAAAACCGAAAGCCTTGATTTAAATAATTACTCCCTTGATGAGGTTAAAAGTCTAAGTAATTTACGTAAGGAGGTTAAGCGGCTAATAAAAGATTTTAATAGAGGAGCTTACACTAGGTTGGACATGAGTGGAACTACCTTTACGGGGGATAACGTCCTATCTAACCTACAAGGGTTATCCGAAAGAATCTCGGAAAAAATAGCTGAGTTAAAAAATAGTAAGAGTGCTCCTGAGGGTGAGCCTGAGGGTGAGCCTGAGGGTGAGCCTGAGGGTGAGCCTGAGGGTGAGCCTGAG
>CAYNGF010000054.1:0-22568 GCA_964396515.1 uncultured Paludibacter sp. | reverse complement strand
GTGCCAGGAAAACTAATTGCAAAACCGACTATTGGATTAGATGTTTCTGGTAACTCAGCACCTGTTGGGTCTAAAAAGTAAAGTAATAATAAGACCTTATTAGGTTTTCTTATATTGTTTCTGACCCATTCACCATCTAATCTTTTTGGCTCACCTTCTGTGACATTTTTTTTGCGTCTCCATTTTAAAGTCGATTCATGCTTTGCTCTAATCTTTTCATCTTGAGTTAAATCAATAAACTCATCGTCAGGACTAATAATATGAGATTTTCTAATGTAATAAAGGTCATTTGTTGATAATCCAGATTCCGCTTGTGTTCTTTTATTTAGATTAATTGTTATGCTGTCATTAATCTTAAAACTCTTCCCTTTTTGTTTAGTTATAACACCCACATTCCATGACCTTAGTTCATCGTTACGATATTTAAAATCTATAAACTTAATAAGGTTTTGTGGAGCTGCTGATTTAAGGTTATCATAAACCTCAAAACCTATCAGAAATTGCCTGATATTTTCAAAAGGAATATTATTCCATAAAAAATAGTTTTGCTCTGCTGAAAAATTACTGCCAAGCGAGTTTACAAAACGAACTGTTGTATCAAGGTTCTTTTGAATTGTTTCCGGATTTTTGCTTAATTCATAAGTTTCAATTAAGCGACCAGACCATGAAACTCTTATGTTTTCAGCCCTCCTTATTTTATTTGATGCAGAAATTTGCAAAACACCGGGATGTGTCCGAACCTTTAATGCGTATTGTTCAGGTGTACTTCCGACCACATCAGCCATATAATCAAATTCTTCCCTGAGTTCCTCACTTGCCAAAGCAATATGACTAAACCATTCGTTTAGTTCTCTACTGGTAAATAATCTGCATAAATCAACATAACCCGGTCTGTAACCAAACCATCTGCCCATTTGCATTAAAGTATCATACATACGGGAAGTTCTCAGATAATAACTTACCGATAGACCTTCAAGTGTTAGCCCCCTTGATAATTTATCTCCGCCAATTGCAATTACTGAAAGCCCGTTTTTATGGTCAAAATAATTCAATACATCAGCAGAACCACCGTTGATTTCCCTTACCTGAATCCTGGTTGCAGCCTCATTAAGAAATGGCAATACATCATCCCATTCATGTACCTGTATATGTGGGTCTATATCTGAAAGACCAGAGTTTAGAATAAGTTGCGAGGTAGAACGGTATGATTTATATAAATTATTGTCTTCTTCAAAAGCCTGCCGTATTTCATCAATTACAGACGGAATACTCATTTCAATTCCCCGTCTGTAAAAATCAAATGCATTCTGAACAATGTCTCTGATATGTCGTTGCCAGTTAACTAATCTGCTCGTATGCACAAGCATTGAATTATGCGCATTTACTTGTCCTCTTAACCTGCGGATAGCACAGGTAATAATAAAACATTTGATTGCAAGCAACAATGAAGCTGGAACGTTATCTGGCATTGAATCCCTGCTGCCATGTCCATTTGGAACAAAACTGTGATAATCGTCAATTCTTGTAACTATGGATAAAACGGTATCGGATGTTTCATCATCTTCAACCAGTTTGAAACCAAAAATCTTATCAGGTTCGATATAGTTTGAAGGAGCGGGCAGATTGATAATAAAATCCCTAGGAAACAGTTCATCTTCTTCTATCGGGATGAAGATATTGGCAAAAGGTGTTTCTCAAAAAATGATTAAATCGTTGTTAATCCAATGCTTTTTAAATAGTTAAAAGTTGGGTCATAATATTCCTTTTTACGAGTATGGTCATCGATGTTACCTTCAGGAATAACAATCACCATTCCTTGCCTTGCTCTTGTTAGTAAAACACGATAAGCGTTGAGAAGGTACTTTTTGCGGTCAATATTGAAAATGTTTTGCCACTTGTTTCCTTTGAAAGAATATGTTTGCCAGCCGTTTTGAGAATAACGTAAATCGCCATCCCAAACAACACAGCTCCAATCCAATTCCAGACCTTGAACATGAAATTCTGTTGCAATATCTTCCAAATAAAATGATGAACGAACATCATCTTTGCCGTCTAAAAACCAATTTACGTGATTCATAGGCGTTTTAACATCTATAGCAAATGGTTTTAACCTTAATGCTTGCGATGAAACTACAATTCCATAGCGCTCGCTACCTCTTGCTTTTTCTTTTAACCATTGTTTTGCCCTAATTATATCCCGAGTTAAAACAATTGGATATTTTCCAGCGATTTGTAAAAAATCCTCCTTTGCCTTTACTATTTCAATGTCTAATAAATTTTTCACAAAAGATGACAATTTCTCCGCCCTGAATGAACGCATTGAAACTGAAAGATGTAAATTTTCATCAAAATATATTCTATTATTCGACTTCAATTTCTCGATAGCATCTAATGCAAGATATTCTGAATCTGTAAGGTTTGGAGAAATATAAATCTGCCAGTCAGAAAATGTTTTATCCAAAGCATTTAACCATTCGGAAATTCCGGCTTCTCCAGTATTAATTTCTTGCCCGCCACCCACTAAACAAATAACTACAGCCCAATCCTTATGTCTATTCAAACAAGAAATAAGAAATTCCGGCTCAGAATAATCAAAATCAGGAATACCTTTTTTCTGTTTCATAAATTTGATTGTTTGCTCCTTATTCCATGCCCGTTGCGCTTCATCAAAAATCGCAACATGGTCATAAGGAGCTTCTGGATTTTTCAAATATTCATCTCTGTAATGGTGGATGATTTGAATAAATGTTTTTACTGCCTGATGAGCTGTCTTTTTGGTTATTCTGTTCCCTTTTTCTTTTTCTCTTTGAACTTTATCTCTTGCCAATGCTTCTTGTAAAATATCAACTAATGGTTTATTCCCGGACAAATAGACACTTGCATTACCATTTTCGTTATCAAGATGCGTAGTTGCAATGTTCAAACCAACAAGGGTCTTGCCAGCACCAGGCACACCAGTTACAAAACAAATTATTTTCTTGTTTTCACTTTTAGCTTTTTTTATTATTTCGGAAATTGTTCTGGTAGTAACTGTCAGATTCTTTGCATCAGCATCACTGCGAGTAATATTTTCAACACTATGAGTAGTGTAAAGTGATACTGCAGCTTCAACAATTGTTGGCGTTGGCATATAACCGCCTCTTACATATTCTGCTATATCTATATTCGGCTCATCAGAAAAGAAAAGTAAAGCATTTTTGATTACATCTTGTAATTCATTACTACCAATTCTAACAGGTATAGTCAAATTATCATTGTGAGAAGTGAGTAGTATTTCAGTAAATGATTTTTTTGCTTCGGTTGCAATCAAAACAGGCACAAGGACAACATTATGACTTGTTTTATGGAAGTTTTTCAAGTCCAATGCATAATCCCATACTTGTTCAATATTGTGATTTAAAAAATGATTTTCACCTACTTTGAATTCAATTACAAATACCACATTTTTAATAACAATTAACGTATCAACTCGTTTCCCCATTCTTGGAATGGAAATCTCAAAGAAAATTTCACCATCAAATTCTTGCAAAGCATTTTTTAAAATGGGAATTTGCTGCTCCCATGATTTGTTTTGCAAAAAAGAAGAATCAAACTCATTGGAACGATTAATAGTACCGATTATCTCATCGGTGCTGCTCTTTAAAAAATTGGTTATTGTATTGCGGTAATAGTAATTCATTAAATTAACTTCTTTAATTCATTTATTGCCAACTCAATGTGGTCAATTTTCTCGCAATACCATTCTTGCTTGTTATAAATTCTGGGCATTACAATTTCATTATTGCAATTTTTAAAAGTCATGGATGAAATTGTTTTAACTCCTTTTTCTGAAAATTGCGTTGGAAATAATTTGTTTTGCGTAATTATTTTTCCAGTTTCATCTGTTCCAACAGTTAAAGCCCCCACTTCTATTATGTAGGGTGTATTTTCAAGGCAAGAATATCTAATCTCTGAAAGATAAGAATGTAACCTATATTCTAATTCTGTTATTGTCTTTTTTATATCCATAAATTACAGGGATTAATCAGGTTGGTTACGCAGCAGTCCTGCCACCCTCAAAAAAATAATCATCGGGGAAGGACTGAATTCTGGCAGCTTCACGCACAGATATTGAACGCACCTGCTTTGAATCTGGATAAATATAATAATGCCCGTCTTTTGAGATATGAGCCACCATTGTGTGGGAATGTCCAATCGGGTCAACTACTTTAAAACGGTCTAGAAATGCTTCGGTGTTATTATGTGTTTGAAGTCGGGCTGGAAGGTCTGAATATTTTAACCTTGTTTTTTCGTTTACCCATTTATCAATGGCTATTGAATAAATTTCCAAGTCTCTCTCGTTGTGTTTTCTGGTTATGTGCTGAGTTACTATATCAATCCCATTGCGTATTTCTGTTGTTCTTAAATATTCATTAATCGGTTTTGTGTATTTTACAATATTAAATTCATCGCCAGGATTTAAATAGGGTAAATCATAAAACAAGTCCTTTTTAATCTGCCATTTGTTTTCAACTTTTTGCAATACAGGGAAATTAAATTTCTTATTCCCCCTTTTCCCCATTATTATAACTCTTCTCCGCTTTTGCAACACTCCGTAATCTTCAGCATTCAGCACAGTTGGTTCAGCAACTGAATAACCGATGGATTCGAAAAGTTGAATCATTTCATTCAGATATCTTTTGTTCCCGGCGGTTAACAAACCCAAAACGTTTTCAAAAACAAAATACTTTGGTTTGTATTTTATCAGAAATTCAGCATAATAACGGAACAAAAAATTTCTTTTATCCCCTTTCATGCGGTTAGGGTCTCTGCTTCTCCCAACAAGTGAATACGCCTGGCAAGGAGGCCCTCCAATTATTAAATCGACTTTATGACCATCTAATTGCTTATCAATATTGTTAAAAATACCGCTTATAGTTTCTCCGGTAATTTCTTCGTTTATTACAGATTCCATAATCTGTTCCGGTATATTGCCCCATAAAACCTCACGGGTTATTTCATTCTTAAGATATGCCTTGTAGATACTTAATTTATTATTTTGAGTAAGGTAATGATAGGCAAGTCTTGTTTTTAGTGTATCACAGGCATCTTTGTCCATTTCAACATGGGCAATAGCCTGAAACCCTTCCCTTATAAAACCCTCGGAAAGACCACCTGCTCCGGCAAATAAATCAATATATTTTAGTGATGAGTTCATTTAACGTTTTGTCTCTAATATTTTTTTTCAACTCACATTCAAAAATAGTTAAAACTTTCCAGCCTAATTCCTGTAAACCCTGAAAGTTATCACAATCTAACTGTTTATTTCTTTCAATCTTTTTCAACCACCAGCCTGTCCTTGTCTTTGGAATTACAAAATATTTACAGTTTTCATGTCCATGCCAAAAACAACCATGAATAAAAATTACTGTTTTATATTTTGGCAATACTATATCAGGTTTTCCAGGTAATTTCTTATCATAAAGTCTGTATCTGAATCCTTTTGAAATCAAGAACTTACGAATCATTATTTCAGGTTTAGTATCCTTGCCCTTAATTTGACTCATGTTATAACTTCTTGTCTTTTTATCATGCACATCTGCCATATTGCAAAAATACAGATAAACCTTTCATAATAGCTTCTTGTGTTTCGGCAAAATTGCAGCTCTTTTGCAAACTTTTGGTTTGAGCGTTGGCTTGAGCGGGCTTACAAATGTGCTGCAATATGGGTGGGGTTTCCTTCTTCTTTTTCGCGGGGGGAAGAAAAAAACAAAATAAATTTGGCTCCGCCGAGCTCCATTTCATTCCGGTTCCATCAAATTTGCACTGTCCTGTCAAAAAGCAAAATCCTTTCTTATTTCAATTTATCACTATCGTATCTGTCTGTCGTCAGTCTTTTTACACTTGTTGCCAACATCTCCCTATGAGAAACATATTTTTCTGTATGTGAAACTCTTTTTCTTATATTTTCGCATTACGATAAGATTTTGAATTGTTTTTCTTGCTCAATATCAATAATTTAAAACTATTCCCAAATTTTATGTAGTTTCTCATACAGAACTGTTAATTATGTATTCACTCACAAATATATAAATTTTTATTTTTATTAAATTCATATCTTAAAAGAAAAGTATAATAAAATCTGTATTCATTAAATTGCAACTGCTTGTAATATTATCTCAGAATGTTGCAGTTTATGTTCTTTAAGAGTAAAAGATGTGTGCTCTGTGAAAATTCAATATTTCTTATGTCTGCTGCTTCACTTAATTGGTTTATTTCTTTAATCTTTCAAGTATAACGACATTGTTACATATCCCGCTCTCATTTGGGCAGAACTATCTTTCTGCTGCTCTTTTTTCTATCGACATCTTACTTAAACAGGGTGGGTTGTAACCTTATACATCCATACTTTATTCTGCTTTCTTTTTTGCAGTTGTACATTTATCAACCAGAAAAACTATGGACTGATACGGAATGCCACTATGAGTACTCAAACCTATTTCGCAGGTGCGGCTATTGCTGAAGCCTTGTAGGGTATGATGTGATGTAGTTTGTGGACGCAATTTACGCAGACCGTGTGCATTGAGTTCGGGTAACGTAAAACCTTTATCTCCGGCAAATCCGCAGCATCCAACTTCGGAGGGTACAAGCACATTGTTACTGCAAAGTTTTGCAATTTTTACCAAAGTTGGTTTTAATCCCATTTTGATAGTTGAGCACGTGGCGTGAACGGTAATGGGTTCGTCGGTAGGATGAAAATCGAGTTTGTCGAGCAAAAAGCGGTCGATAAACTCTACAGGTTCGAACAAATCCAGACTTTTCATGGTTTCGCGCATACGTTTCAGGCATGGACTTTGGTCACACAGAACAGGATATTTACCATTTTCGGATGCTTTGAGCAATGCTTTTTCCAATTCTTCGGATTTTTTATCGGCGATTTGCGAAAAACCTTTGCTTTCCCAAATAGTTCCGCAGCATAATGAATTCATTTTTTCTGGGAAAATAACTTTATATCCGGCTTTATTCAAAAAATCCGTCATTTTTTTAACTATATGTGTCTGGTCAGTGTCAGCAGGCGAAGCACCCATAGTTTGATTCAGACAACTGGGGAAGTAAACCACTTTCAGTTCATTTTCGTTCTGTTTTGAAATATTGATAGCCGGCGCTGCTTTTGGCATGGAAGGCGTCCATAAGGGGATATGATTGCCGCTTGCCGCACGCAAACCTTTTGCCAAAACCGACATGGTTTTATTTCCGATAACATTTCTTACGGTATTAGCCGCTAAAAGCGTAGTTTTCAGAACGGAGGAAACAGTAGAAAAATGATTGGCTGTCCATACTGCGGTTTTTTGAGCCAAAGCGTTGTTTTCAAATCTTTTTTGCCGGTAATAATGAATATAATCGCCCACATTGATATCAACCGGGCACGAAGTAGCACAAAGTCCATCGCCTGCACAACTTACATCACCTGCATACACAAAGTCTTGTTCAAGTTCCGCGAGTCTTGCTGTATTTTCATCGGTTTGTTTTAGTCTTGTAATTTCACGTTGTATTACAATGCGTTGACGCGATGAAAGTGTAAAACTGTGGCTTACGCAGTTCACTTCACAAAATCCACATTCGATACATTTATCAATGGTGTCGTGTGTTTTGGGTAATGTTTTGAGGTTTTTTAAATGGCATTGTGGATCGTCGTTGAAAATAACGCCCGGATTCAGAATGTTTTGCGGATCGAAAAGTTGTTTAACTTCTTTCATTACATCCCAGGCTTTTTCACCCCATTCTTTTCGAACAAATGGCGCCATGTTTCTGCCTGTGCCGTGTTCAGCTTTCAGTGAACCGCCATATTTATCCACAACCATTGCAATCACATCGTTCATCAGTTTTTCGTATCGTGCAATTTCTTCGGCGGTGTCAAACGATTGATTCAGTATAAAATGAAAATTTCCTTCGAGCGCATGACCGTATATTACAGCTTCGGTGTAACCATGTTCTATTAAAATTTTACGCATATCGTCGGTTGCATTGGGCAAATCGTCAATTTGAAAAGCCACATCTTCTATCAAACAGGTTGTGCCGATAGGGCGAGTGCTGCCTACGGTTGGAAAAATGCCGGAACGCATCGTCCAATAAGGCTCATAATCTTCAGCATCAGTTGCAAAAAAAGGTTCAGAAAACAGGGAAGATTTTGGAATTACGTCAAGTACTTTTCCGATATTTTCTTGTAATGAATTTTTATCTTCGGCTTCGGTTTTAATAAGCAATACGGCGGCATCAACAGGTAATTGCTTCAACGTGGGGATTGCTTCGGGTTTATTTTCAACAGATTTTATGGCAAGTCTGTCGAATAGTTCCACAGCCGTTACCGGACTTTTTTTCAACTGAATAACCGCTTCGCATGCCGTACGCATACTGCTGAAGTAAAGCATGGCACTTGCTTTGCAGGGTAAATCGGGTACGGTTTTCATGGTGGCTTCCGATAAAAAAGCCAGCGTACCTTCTGAGCCTACAATCAAATGTAAAATTATATCGAAAGGATCATCAAATTCAATGAAAGGATTAATGGATAAACCTGTAACGTTTTTGATACGATATTTTTTTTCAATCAGTTTAACAAGTTCGGCATCAGCTTTTACGCGATCGCGAATTGAACAAATTTTTTGGATAAATTCAGGGTGCGAATCGCTGAATTTTTTTCTGCTGTTTTCATCAGCAGTATCGAGCAAGGTTCCGTCGGCAAAAATCAAACGCGCTGCAATTAACGTTTTATAGCTGTTTTCATGCGTTCCACAACTCATACCGGAGGCATTATTAAGAATAATTCCGCCTACCATAGCCGATTTTATTGAAGCCGGATCAGGCGGAAATTTCCGTCCGAAGGGTTTTAAAATATCATTTACGCGTTGTCCAATAATTCCCGGTTGTAGTTTGATAGTAGCTTTATCGGGAGCAATTTCGTAATTTTCCCAACCTTTGCCGACAATTACAAGCACTGAATCGGAAATTGCCTGACCGGAAAGACTGGTTCCGGCAGCCCTGAAAGTTAACGGTGTCTGATGTTTGCCGGCAGCTTTAAGAATGGTGATAATTTCACTTTCGTTTTCGGTATGTAGTACCACTTGGGGAATAAGTTTGTAAAAGCCCGCATCTGTACCCCATGCAAGCCGCCTTAATTCATCCGTATATATTTTGTTTCGGGGAATTATTTTATTGATGTCTTTCAGAAATGCATTCATAAGTATTAAACAGTATTTGACGATTTAGTACGTTTACACGTTTGATAAACAAGTGTTTTTGAAAATATATAATCACGAGGTTTTTTTGAAAATAATTTTTCTGCTTACAAATTTAGCATTTATTGCGAAAAAGCAAGTTTTTTGTGCGAATAGAATAACGTATATACTTTAAATTTGAATATTCGTGAAAACTAAATGTATTTTTTTTGAATTTACTTACAATTTTTTTATTTATCTACTGAAATAATAATTAAATGAAATACCGGAAAATAATTAATGAATTTGGTTAGTAGTTTTTTAACAATCAAAATTCAAAATAAATATTAGTTATTAACAGAAAAGCCCACCGGTGTTGATAAGTTTCATATTTTTGAAATATCCGTTAACTTACAATTATATATTTTTGCAATGCATTGAAAAGTAAAAAATTCAAATGCATACCATTATAGAAAGTTAAATAATAAAACAAGTCAAATTTGATCTAAAAAAACAGAAAAAATGAAACACGTAAAGAAAATGTTTTTGGCTTTATCAGTACTGCTGGTAACAACGCTGAATGCCCAGGTAACTACTTCGGGAATAAGCGGAAAAGTTAGTTCGGGTGCTGAGACTATTATTGGGGCAACTATAGTTGCAACCCATACACCATCAGGTACAACTTATGGAACCGTAACAAATGCCGATGGACGATTCAACATTGCCGGAATGAAAGCCGGCGGTCCCTACAAAATTGAAGTATCGTATGTTGGTTATTCAAAAGTAACCTACGACAACATTACTTTAAATTTAGGTGAAACATTTATCCTTAATCCTTCACTCAAAGAAAGTAATGTTCAGATTGGTGAAGTAATTGTTGTTGGTAGCAAAGCAAAAGATTTTAACAATGAAAGAAATGGAGCTGCCATAAATATTAGCAGTCAACAAATTGGCTTTATGCCAACCATTTCACGTAATATCAACGATATTACTCGTCTTACACCACAAGCAAATGGAAATCAGATAGGTGGTGGTAATTATCGACAAAATTTTATTACTGTGGATGGCGCTCAGTTTAACAATGCTTTTGGTATCGGAACAAACTTGCCCGGTAATGGTGCACCTATTTCAATTGACGCGTTAGATCAGATTTCAGTAAACATTACGCCTTTTGATGTTCGTCAGAGCGGATTTATTGGAGCGTCAATCAACGCAGTAACAAAATCGGGAACAAACGAATTTAAAGGTTCTGCCTATACTTATTTGCAAAACGAGAAATTCAAAGGAAACAAAGTTGGCGATGTAACATTTACAAAAACTCCTGCCGATTACAGTATGTTTGGATTGACATTAGGCGGTCCGATTATTAAAAATAAATTATTCTTTTTTATAAATGCAGAAACAGAAAAAAGCTCTATTCCGGGTCCAACACGTGTAGCTGCTACTCCTGAAAAACCGGCAGACTATAACAATAATATTGCCCGTCCTACAGTAGCTGAAATGGATATGATCAGTAAATATCTACTCGATACTTATGGATATGAAACAGGACCTTATCAAGGTTATAGCAATGAAAGTCCTTCGAAGAAATTTCTTGTCAGATTAGATTGGAATATCAACCAAAATCATAAATTTAACATTCGCTATAGCTATCACGACAGTAAAACACCATCCGATCCAAGTACTTCTTATTCACCATTCTCATCTCTTTATACAGGAACACGTACCGCGATGGATGCAATGTGGTTTAAAAACACCGGATATTTTCAGGAACGAAACTTTAGTTCATTATCTTCAGAGTTAAACTCACGTTTTGGCGATGGAAAATATACCAATACTTTACGTGTTACTTATTCATTTCAGGATGAACCTCGTAGTACAAACGGAAAAATATTTCCTTTCGTAGATATTTTGAAAGATAATAAACCTTTTGTATCTTTTGGTACCGAATTGTTCTCATACGGAAACCTTCGCGAAGTTAAAACACTGACTATAACCGATGATTTTTCATGGACAATGGGTATAAATAATTTTACTGCAGGTGCTCAGTATGAACATAATACTACTAAAAACGGATTTATGCGTTTTGGAACAAGTTATTATGTATTCAACTCATGGGACGATTTTGTAAACGGAGTTAAACCAAAAGCATTTGGTGTTACATTCTCGAATACACCCGGATACGAACAAGCATTCCCAAGTTTTAATTTTGGTCAATACTCACTTTATCTCCAGGATCAAATTAATATTTTATCGAACCTGAAAGTTACAGCCGGTATCAGAGCTGATTTACCTTTATATTCACAACCTGTAGATGCACATCCTTTAATTACACCGCTTGTTTTTGATAATAATCGTTCATACAGTACGGCAACATTGCCACAGTCAAAAGTATTATTATCACCAAGAGTAGGGTTTAACTATGATGTAATGGGCGATAAATCATTAGTAGTAAGAGGTGGAAGTGGTATTTTTACGGGTAGAATACCTTTTGTTTGGATAGTAGGTCAGGTTGGAGATGCCGGTATGATACAAACAACTCAAACTTATACCGGAACAGCAGTTCCGGGACCATTTAACGCCGATCCGAAAGCATATTATCCGGCAACTCAACCGGCGGTTGGAACAATAGTACCTGCTACGTTTACTATTATCGATCCTGATTTTAAAATGCCTCAGTCCTGGAAATCGAGTTTGGCAGTTGATGCTCAACTTCCTTTCGGTATCAAAGGTACACTTGAAGGTATTTACAATAAGGACATAAACACTGCATTTTTTGTAAACAGAGGTTTAAAAGGCGGAGTTGCCATGAATATTCCCGGTTATCCCGATCATCGTATAATTTATCCTACTGCAACTATTGATAAATATTATAACTTCAGAACTTCTGCCGGTGCTATTACTACTGCAAACCCATTGCCAAGTGGTGCTAGCGGTATTTCACCCATTGTACTTGAAAACAGAGAAGGAGGATATTACTATTCTGTAACTGCAAAACTTGAAAAATCATTTGATAATGGATTATACGCAATGGTTGCTTACACCAAAAGTGAAGCTAAAAACCTTGTAGATGGTGCAGGTGATCAGGCTTCTTCTGCTTGGAATGGCAATCCGAACGTTAACGGAGCTAACAGTCCAGAATTAAGTTATGCAAGCTATGTAACACCTGATAAGTTTATTGCAAACCTTTCATACAAAATTGATTATCTTAAATCAATGGCAACAACTTTTTCATTATTCTACGAAGGTGGTTCACAGGGTAGATTCTCCTATGTTTATTCCTCCAATATTGTAAGAGATGGAGCAGGCTCAAATAATTTGATTTATGTACCAAAAGATGAAACTGAAATTACTTTTGTTGATCAAACAGTAAATGGTACATTATGGACTGCTAAACAACAAAGCGATGCTTTCTTTGCTTATGTTAACCAGGATGCATATTTGAAAACCCGCAAAGGTATGTATGCCGAAAGAAATGGTGCTGTTTTGCCTTGGGTTAATAAGTTTGATGTAAAAGTTGCGCAGGAATTTTATGTGAAAGTTGCCGGCAAGAAAAATACAATTCAGGTAAGTCTTGACGTGTTAAATGTTGGTAACCTCATAAATAGCAATTGGGGCAAAACTTATTTATATAACCAAAATAATATTCTTGTGCCTACAAATAATTCAAGTGTAACTGCTACAGGTACAACAAAACCTACATTTAGATTGAATCCATACAACAATGAAATGTTAAGCAAAACTTTCAAAGATAATGTTGGATACGGCTCAACTTATGCTATGCAATTAGGAGTTAAATATATCTTTAACGAATAAAACTTTATAAAATAATTAAAAAAGAGATGCAGTATTTAGTTTGCTGCATCTCTTTTTGTTTTTGAATATATTTAAAATAGAGGGTAATTTAAAATATTCACAAGAAGTGTATTTCTTTGTTCTAATTTCAGTCTGTTTCAACAATTCTTATTTCAGAAGTTACTTCTATAGCTTTTTGATATACAGCACGTACTCCGCAATAAGTTTCTTCCGACATTCGCACAGCTTTTTCTACTTTATCATAAGGAATATTTTTACCTTTTACGGTATAAATCACGTGCATTTTGCTGTAATGTTTAGGATGTTCATCGGTCACATCGCCCTGCACTTCAATTTCGCAAGCTTCTACTTCCACGCGCATCTTTTTTAAAATTGAAACTACATCCATTCCTGTGCAACCACTCAATGCTACCAGCATAAGTTTCTTGGGACCGGGACCTGTATTTGTTCCACCCGCTGCTTCCGGTGCATCCATTTTAATTTTATGACCGTTAATGTCTGTTTCAAATGCCAGACCGCCTTTCCACTCTGTTTTAATGATATGTTTTTCCATACGTTTATGTAAATTTTGATTTTATTATTTCTGATAATTTCTTTACAAACGTTTTATAAGTATAATTTGTTTAGTCTGATGTACCTAAATCTTTAAATGGATTGTTTTGTTAAATATAAATGTTTATTTTTGAAAAAAAAAGCAACATGAAAAAGCTCCGTTTTATAACTGCCATTTCATTAATTATTGCAATATCAGTTCAGGCAAAAACCTACAACTTCATAGTGGGAACCTTTACAAAAAACACCAATAGTGAAGGTATTTACAGTGTAAACTTTGATACAAAAAGTGGAAAATCTATTATTAAGGTAATTGCACGCAATATTGAAAATCCGGCATTCCTTACGATTTCGCCCGATAGCAATTTTATTTATTCTGTCAGCGAATCGGGGGAAGCAAGTTCTATCAATGCATTTCGATTTGAAAAATCGAAAGCGATACTTCAACCTTTGAACAGCGTATCGGCAGGTGGAGCAGGTCCATGCTATATCGATGCATCGGACAAACATGTCGTAACGGCAAATTATGCAGGTGGTAGTCTGGTTGTTTTTGGTCGTAAAAACGATGGATCATTAACAGAACCTATTCAAATTATTCCTCACAAGGGCAGCAGTATTGACCTCAAACGCCAAACAAAGCCTTATGTTCATCAGGCAATTTTTTCACCATGTTATCAGTATGTTTTCACAAACGATTTGGGTACTGATTTTATGCATGCATACCATTATAATCCAAATGCGGATAAGAAAATATTACTGCCCGCTGATAGTATAAAATTAAAATCCGGAAGCGGTCCGCGACATTTGGTTTTTAATAAAACAGGCAAAGTAATTTATGCTGTTCAAGAGTTGGACGGAACTGTAAGTGTTATAGGTTTCGAAAACAACAAACTAAAACTTATGCAGGAAACTACCCTCGACCTTCAAAAATCATTCGAAAATGCTGCAGCCGATATCCATTTATCGCCCGATGGCAAATTCCTTTATGTTACCAACAGGGGAACAGCGCAGAATATTACCTGTTTTAAAGTATTGAAAAATGGCACTTTAAAGTTTATTCAGCAATTACCCACAGGAGCAAGCTGGCCACGTAATTTTACACTTACAGCCGATGGAAAATATATTTTTATCGGGAATCAGCATAGTAATGCCATTACAGTTTTGAGCAGGAATGTACAATCAGGCAAAATGAAAAATACGGGCTTTCATATTGATATCCCGTCACCTGTTTGCATTGTTGAGTTTTAATGTGCATGATGCTGCACCGACCACCAGATTAGCATCACGCCTGCAAGTATTAATATAAACTGAATGAGTGACGCTTTAGGTTTGGTTTCCTTATGCATTTCGGGAATAAGGTCGGCAAGTGATACATACAAGAAAACCGAAGCTGCAAGCGAAAGCGCATAAGGTATCATGCCTTTCATTAAATCAAGAATAAAATACGCTGCAATACCTGCAACGAGCGAACTACTGCCGGATAAAAGGTTGTAGAAAAGTGCCTTTTTGCGTGAATATCCACTTTTGAGCAATACACCAAAGTCGCCCAATTCCTGCGGTATTTCATGTAAAATTACCGAAAAGGTAACAAAAATTCCCAATTCAGTTGAAGTAAGAAATGAAGCCGCGATTACTATACCATCGATGGCATTATGAAAAGCATCGCCTATTATTATCATGGGAGCGGCAGCATGTTTCTGGCGTTCACAGTTTTCGCTATGACAGTTTCGCCACAATATGATTTTTTCGAGAATAAAAAAAGCGAGAATACCACCAAGAACCCACATTGTAACATCGTGAATGCAGATATTTTCGGCAGCTTCGGGTATCATACCCAGCAATGCCGACCCAAGAAGAGTTCCACCGGCAAGGTAAAGCAGATAGTTCGACACTTTTTCAAGCCATTTGTCGTTAAGCAACAGCAGTGATCCACTTAAAAGAACGCTTCCTACACTTGCAAGTACCAAAGCAAAAATGGTATAAAGTAATGTTTCCATTTAAATATGTGTTTTATAATTTTTCAGAAATCAATTTATTATTTACAAAACAATTAATATCAATTATTTATCAAAATTATTATCAGTGTTTAGGTAGATAAAAATAATAATTACCTGGTACAGAAATAGATTAATTAATAAAATGATAGATTTTTAAATTTAAAGTACACATTGTTTTTTTAAAATTGTAACCCCATTATTAATATATAAGCATCAATATATATTTGGCTGAAAATTCTTACTATTTAACTTTGTGCAACTAACGGTCTTAAGAATTTAATTTTTAGCTAAAAGCTAATACAGATTTTCTCATAAATTATATTTTCTGCGTTTAGATTTTATTAAATAGGTTGATGATAATTTTTTCCTCATTTTCCCAGCAAAAATTTGTTTTAAGTTCATCGAAATGGTCTGTAGGAAATGGTTTAGAAAGAATTTCGTTTATTTTATTCGCTATAAATTCGGGTTTGTAATCACTAATAAGAATTCCTGTACGGTATTTTTCAACAATTTTTCTGATTTCGGGAAAATCAGTAGCCAATATAGGAACACCGGCATGCATAAATGCAAAAATCCGATTTGGTAGAGAATAATAATAACTTAATCCTTTGTTTTCGAGCAAACAAACTCCTACATCGGCAGATGTTGTAAATTCCTGCAGTTTGTTTGCCGGAATTTTTCCCAAAAATTCAACTCTATCCGTAATTTTCAACGCTTCTGTCATTTGAATGAGTTCGTTTTTGATATCGCCATCGCCAATCAATACAAATACGGCATTGGGTATCAAAGGCATTGCTTTTAAAATCCATTCGATGCCGCGCCCTGTATTCAGTGCACCCTGATAAAGTATGATTTTTTTATCGCCATAATTTAAAAGTTTTGTTTTTTGCTGATTATTTTTTTTCAAATATGGAACATTGCGCACTAATTGCATGTTGATTCCGTATTTTTTTTTGTAATAATCAACTATGGACGCTGAAACAGTGTAACAATGTTTTAGATGAGGAAAAATAATTTCTTCGATATAAGCCCAGAATTTTTTAACGAAATGCCGGTTTTGTAACTCAGCCATCTCCGGAAAAAGTTCATGTGCATCGAAAACAAGTTCTTTATTTCTGATTTTCGAAGCCAGATAGCAGGCAGGTAAAGTGTCGGTATCGTTGGAGAGTATTATATCTACTTTCGAAAATAATAAAAAAATAAACAACCGTATATTGTATCCGGCATAAAACAAAAAACCTTTGTTAAAATGCAATTTGAATCTTTTCGATTTAAAAGGTACGTTCAGTTCACCACTGTTATTTAGCAATCGGCCTGCAACTGTAATATTATATCCCTGTTTATAAAGCGTATATGCAGTTTTAAGTACCCTCTGGTCGGTAAACAAATCGCTTGTTGCGGCTGAAATTATTGTTTTACTCATTTCGTATGCAAGTACTGAACGATATCTTTATAAAGTGTGCGATGGTAGCTGTTCGGATTTTTTTCGACCGAAGTATTATGCCAGAGTAAAACCAGTTCACCCCCAAAATTCTCAACGGTATCAATCAATTGTGTACAATATTGTAGTGCATCGTGGGCACTCATATACATGTAGCGTTTATCATTGAGGCTTACATCCATTATTTCGAGAGAGTGAAGTGTAAGCGATGTAACTTCACCTGTTAGTAGATTTATCCATTGTACCGGTCGGCAGGTTCCCAAACGAAAGCCGGCCATATCGGCATATCCCATCGAAAAATCATGCGTAATACCGGCATGCAGTAATGCAATCATATCAAAGGGTTCGCGGGCATTGAGGAAATGATGACGGTTACAGCAAACTTCAATTTTGGCATGATGTTCCAATCGTTTCTTTTCTTCCGCAATCAGGTCGGGTTTTATACCGGCTGCATAACTGGCATGCAAGCCAATTCGTACTCCTTTCCGTTTTGAATATTTAATAAGATGCTGATAATCAGGATGTACAAGATTGGGAATCGGCTTGTCTTCTTTACGTCGTGAAGTGCTTGCACGCATGAAAAGGATTGTTTCACAGCGTTCTGTGCCAAGTTTTTGAATTAAACTTCCATTGATTTTATATAAAAACGGAAAATTATACCATGGGTCGAATCTAAGCCCACCGAAAAAACTTTTCAAAGCTTTCGATGCTTCTTTGCGTCGTTTTATCCCTCGTAGCAATGCTCCGGCCAGACTTTTGACATTTCTGAAATGAGTAATATTGTCGGCATCGTGGGTAAGATAAATTTTGCGGATACGTTTTTCTGCTTCCGGAATTTCGAAACCCAATTCACGAAGCAATTTTTGCAAACGTTGGGTATATTCATCAATCAAAGGTCTGTCAATAAATCCTGCACGATAGGGTAAAGATTCTTTTCCGGGGAACCTGCCGTGAGTATCGCGCACATCTTTTCGCACAAATTCCTCGTAACGCGTCAGCATAAAAAAAGCGGATGCTACTAAATCGGCGTTTAATATCGTTGTTTCATCAATTTTTTCGACTGTAGGTTCTCCAAATAGTATAGGTAATTCTTCCCAAATTTTTAAAGGCAGTTCGGGTAGGGATTTATCTGTGCCATAATTATTTTCATCAAAAAATCCGGAAGGTTTTATCACCAATTTATATTTTCCGAACTCTTGGGTGTTTGAAGTATAACCGATAGCATCGATTATCTCATCAGGAATATTTTCGCCAATAAGAAATTTAATAATATATGTAATGGTAGATTGCTGCATCTTGAAAATAAAAAATAATTCCGTTATAATTATTTTTTCATATTTTTCCTACGTTCGTGTGAAAATGTAACGACCACAGCAACAACTAATCCCAACAATAAATCAGTTTCAGTAAATATTCCCAATAAAGCATTTTCTTGCGGCAACTGACTCGAAATTAATTTAAGTAAAAAAGCTATAATCGTGAAAATCAGAAAAGCTATAACGCCGAATATCAATGTTTTTACAATCGGAGGCATAAATATTTATTTATTTACGAATTATGAATTATGAATTATGAATTTCAATTACTCATTAACTTTATTAAGTATAATCAGTTGAATTTAAATTATTAATAATCACGAATAAAATTTTCTTCTTGCACTGAACAGTTCCCCTCTCAAAATCATTATACCTTTTCTTTCTCTTTTGGAGAAAGTCCCCAGCTCGTCCCGATGAATCGGGAAAGGGGGATAGAGGTACAATTAGAGGTTAGGGTTGAGATCGTGCAGTAAATAAAAACAAAAATCAAAGATACTATTTTTTCTCATTCTTTACAACGGACAACAGATTACAGCGTGCGAAATGGATCAATATGCCAATGTGCCCATGTGCCATGGAAACAAGGAAACAGGGGAACAAGTAAACAAGGGAACAGGGAAACCTCTGAAACATTTGAAACTTTCAAACCTCTGAAACTTTCAAACCCTAAAACCTCTCAACCCCGAACCCTGAACCCCGTAACGCTCACCTTCAAATCTCCATCTTCAAAAATTTACCGGTTTCGCTATTTGGGCAGGCTGCTACTTTTGCCGGTGTACCGGTACAAATAATTTTTCCGCCACCTGCGCCACCTTCGGGACCAATATCGATAATGTAATCGGCAGTTTTAATCACATCCATATTATGTTCAATAATAATTATAGTGTTCCCCTTGTTTACTAACCTGTTCAAAACGCTTAGCAACACGCGGATATCTTCGAAGTGTAATCCTGTTGTTGGTTCATCGAGGATATAGAGTGTTTTACCTGTATCACGTTTGGCAAGTTCGGTGGCAAGTTTCACACGCTGGCTTTCACCTCCCGAAAGCGTAGTACTCGATTGTCCGAGTTTTATATATCCAAGACCGACATCCTGTAAGGTTTTTATTTTGTGTAATATCTGGGGTTGATTTTCGAAAAACTCAACAGCCATGTTTATGGTAAGATCGAGAACATCGGCTATCGATTTCCCCTTAAAACGCACTTCCAAAGTTTCGCGGTTATAACGTTTCCCTTCACATGCTTCGCAAGGAACATATACATCTGGCAGAAAATTCATTTCCATGGTTTTGTAACCGTTACCACCACAAACTTCACATCGTCCGCCTGCAGTATTAAAAGAGAATCGACCGGGTTTGTAGCCCCGAATTTTGGCTTCAGGCAGTGTTACGAAAAGATTGCGTATATCCGAAAAAACACCCGTATACGTTGCCGGATTTGAGCGTGGTGTGCGTCCAATGGGCGACTGATCTACTTCAACAACTTTATCAATATGTTCAATTCCTTCAATGCTATCATATTCTAAAGGATCTTTTAGCGAACGGTAAAAATGCTGACTGAGGATTGGTTGTAAGGTTTCGTTGATAAGTGTCGATTTTCCACTTCCAGAAACTCCGGTTACACAAATCATTTTACCCAAAGGGAAACTAACATCAATGTTTTTCAGATTATTACCGCGCGCACCCTTAAGCGTTATAAAATTGCCATTTCCTTCGCGTATTTTTGCAGGAACATCAATTTTCTTTTTTCCGTTCAGGTAGGCCGATGTCAATGTGTCAGCTTTCAGCATTTCTGCAGGTGTTCCGGCAAAAACCACTTCTCCACCCAAACGCCCGGCTTTCGGACCTAAATCCACTACATAATCAGCCGAAAGCATCATTTCCTTATCATGCTCAACCACTATGACGGAATTGCCGGTATCGCGCAGTTGTTTTAATGAATTGATCAAACGAACATTATCCCGCTGATGCAAGCCAATGCTTGGCTCATCGAGTATGTAAAGTACATTCACCAACTGGGAGCCAATTTGAGTGGCAAGTCTTATACGCTGACTTTCACCTCCCGAAAGCGACTGAGAACTTCGATCGAGTGAAATATAACTCAAACCCACATCGAGCAGAAACTGTAATCGTGACCGTATTTCCTTTAAAATTTCTGTAGCTATTAGTTTTTGCTTTTCGTTTAAATGCTTTTCGGCTTCGGTAAACCATTCAACCAATTCCGAAATGTCCATTTGAGCCAGTTCAGCTATGTTTTTGTTGTGAATTTTGAAATGGAGCGATTCTTTTCGCAATCGCTGACCATTGCAAGTTGGACATTTTATTTCTTTTGAAAACTGATTTGCCCATTTTTGCTCTGTTGCCGATGCGGAGTTTTCCTGCTGCATTTCGATGTATTTCAGAATTCCATCGTAACTCAGAAAATAATTAGAATTGCCCAGCGACTGATTTTTTATATTCAGTCGTTCTTCGGTGCCGTTCATTATCTCATCTATCGCCTCGTCCGGAACATCCAAGAGCGGAGTTTTCAGTGTACAATCGTATTTTTCAAGAATAGCTTCAATCTGCCAGAATATGGTGGAATTCTTGTGTTTTCCGAGTGGTTTTATTCCACCGTTGTAGATGTTCATTGTCCGATCGGGAATAATTTTCTCCATATCAATCTGGTTTACATAGCCTAAACCTTTGCAGTGCGGACAAGCTCCATGCGGAGAGTTAAACGAGAAATGATGGGGCGAAGGTTCGTCGTATGAAATGCCGGTGGTAGGACACATAAGCGATTTGCTGAAATAGCGCACTTCTTCCGTAGCTCCATCGAGCAGCATGATGATTCCCTTGCCCTGCTGCATGGCTTTTTCAAGTGATTGTTTCAGCCGTTGCCGGTCTTTAGAACTTACAAGTAGTTTGTCAATCACAATTTCGATATCGTGAATTTTGTAGCGGTCCACTTTTAGTCCGTGCGTTATTTCTTTTAATTCGCCATCGATGCGCACCCACACAAAACCTTTCCGGCGAATTTGTTCGAACAATTCACGATAATGACCTTTACGCCCTCTTACCACTGGTGCAAGCAAATAGGTTTTTTTCCCTTCGTAATCCTGAAAAATTAAATCAATGATTTGTTCTTCGGTGTATTTCACCATTTTCTCGCCGGTATGGTAGGAGTAAGCCTCACCTGCACGGGCAAAGAGTAAGCGCAGAAAATCGTAAATTTCGGTAGTAGTACCAACGGTTGATCGCGGGTTTTTGTTGGTAGTTTTTTGTTCGATGGAAATCACTGGGCTGAGTCCTGTGATTTTATCCACATCAGGACGCTCCATATTGCCCAGGAAAGTGCGCGCATAAGCCGAAAAAGTTTCGATATACCTGCGCTGTCCTTCGGCAAAAATGGTATCGAAGGCGAGCGACGATTTACCGCTGCCACTCAGTCCTGTAATTACCGTAAGCGCATTGCGTGGAATATTTACATCGATATTTTTCAGGTTGTGCACCCGTGCCCCTGTTACTTCAACCTGCTGACTGTCATCAACTGTAGGAATGTATTCTGTATCTGTTTTCAAAGGAAACTTACTTGAGTTTTATTAGCTAAATAGCTAAATATAAGTATTTTAATAAGTTTATTATCGAAAAAAGTTCACAAAAATTGAACCTGCAAAGATAAACATTAAAATACTGATAAGCAAGATAAATGGTGAACGAGTTTATAAGAGTATTATATGTTTTTTAATCCTGTTCTTATGGATAGATTCTTTTACAGGATTAAACTTCGCAAACGTCCGACGGGTATTGTAAACCCTAATGTATTATCAGGAATTGAATCCCGCTTTATTCTACTGCTTACACAATAGTTACTTCTAATAATCCAAAACCACCCAACGATTGCGATTTTTTGCTTATTTAATTACCATATTCGATTGTACAAGAGGGTAGGTAAACTCATAATAAACTTTTTAAGTAAAAGAATTACACTTAATTAAAAATAAATTTCAGCAAAATTTAATTTTATTTAATTAATAATAATTTGAAAAATAAAAAAGTACATGTCAGTAAGTTTTTGGTTGTGTTGTAGCAATCTGATTTTATAATTCATTATAGAGTTCTTCTCTCATTTTTTCTATTTTTATTTTTTTGTCAATAATATGGTTGTTTTTTTCACTATTTAAATAATATACTATATGATTATTTTTATTCAAGTAATGTATTTTTAATTCTAAGGTATCTTCTACATACACACATGTTTGATTGTTATCTATAATA
>CAYNGF010000053.1:15529-22602 GCA_964396515.1 uncultured Paludibacter sp. | reverse complement strand
GTGAAACCGGCGTTGTAAACGGAGCTGCATTAATATATTTATTGATAAGCATTAAATCAGTGCTAAAAAGATGCTTTTGTTCAACGATTAGAGTCCAGATTTCTTTTTCATTTTTTTCGCACCAGGTTATTTGCTCAGGCGTATATGCTATTATGTTTTCGGGTTTATTGTCAGGCAGTAATCTGGACAGGATATACATTATTTTACCATGATAAATCATTTGCTCGAGCAAACGATCTTTATTCATAGCCGGTGACTGTTCATACAATAATTGCGAAAGAATTTCTACAGGAATTAATTGGGGTTTCATTGCAACAGTCAGATAACTATACGAAATTTCCTTGTAACCCGGGTAATCTGAGCCCAAAAATAAATCAACCCCAACACCTATAAAATTCTCTCCTTGTATTAGAGATCGGTTAAATCCTGAAACAAAGAAATAAATTTCAGGAGTCTTTATTTCGGGGAATTCATTTTTTAAAATACCATAAGCATAACCAAGCAATTTATTATATCGATCTGTATTGCTAAAGCGAGTCATTACATCGCGGTTTACTCTTTGAAATAGCGTATCGCTGATAAACTTTCGGATTTCCTGGGTAACTTTCAATGTATCGGCCGGGTTTTCCTCCATAACTTGTTCAATATAAGAGGGAAAAAAATCCGGAAAATCTGTATAGAGTTTCTTCACCTGTTCGCTGATTTTCAGTGTATCCAATACAATCAAAGCACTATCGAAACGCTGAATTTTAACAATCTCATTTTTATTCTGATGGCATGAAACTAAATGAAGACTTAAAATTGTAATAATAAATGTATTAAGAATTTTCATTATTTTATGTTGAATTATTTTTTAGATTTAACGAAACAAAAAAGTGTAACAAACAAAGTATTAACTTCGGATATTACACTTTTATTATAAATTTTTACTGAAAGAAATTATTTTTTCTTATTACGTTCGCGCATAGCTTTTTGTTGTTCGTATTGCATTTTTTCAAGTCTTTCCATAAAACTGCTTTTCTTCACCGGTTTCTTTTCGTTGCTGGCACGTTTGGCATGTAGCTGCGCAAGTAGTTTCTTTTCATCTACTGTAGCGCGTATAGCGTAGGTTTGTCCTATGGAAATGAGAGTAGAAAGGAAATAATAGTAACTTAAACCAGATGCATAACTGTTGAACATAAACATAAACATAACAGGCATCAGATACATCATCCATTTCATCATTCCGGCACCGGGTTGATCAGGAGTAGCCGTAGTTGACATATTCAATTTTGTATAAATAATGCTGGTAACTGTCATAAGCAGTGTGAAAAGGCTAATGTGGCTACCAAATCCAAACGGAATTTCGAATGGCAGTTGCATTATCGAATCATACGCAGAAAGGTCGGTTGCCCAAAGAAAACTTTCGTGCCGTAATTCGATAGAAGCGGGGAAAAAACTAAACATGGCAAAAAGTATGGGCATTTGCAGCAGGGTTGGCAAACAGCCGCTCATGGGACTAACGCCCACTTTTTTATACAATTCCATGGTAGCTTTTTGGCGCTCCACAGCTTTATCAGCCGGTATTCGGGCATGAATTTCATCTATTTCAGGTTTAAGCACACGCATTTTGGCGCTTGACATATATGATTTGTAGGTGAGTGGAAATAGAACTAACTTGATAACCAGTGTCATCAGCAAAATAATTATACCATAATTCCCGATAAATTTGCTGAAAAGGTTAAACATGGGAATAATAGCCCATCGGCTCACCCAACCAAATATTCCCCAACCAAGCGGGATAATTTGTTTCAGGTTAAGTTTTTGATCTTTTGATAAACCTTTGTCGTAGGCCGATAATACACTATATTTATTCGGACCAAGATACATTTTGAATGAGGTAATATCTTTTCCGGTCGGATCGAAAGGAACAACCATTTCGGCAGCATATTCTTTCAGGTAAACACTGTCGTTATTGCGGATTTTACTTTCGAGCGATGCAGAAGTAAAGGGTTTTTCCGAAATAAGAATACTGCTGAAAAACTGATCTTTGAAAGCAATCCATTTTAGTTTATTGCTCAGTTTTCGCGCATCATTTTTGCTTTCGCTCATTTTTTCCATATCTCCGGCATCAAATTTATAATGAATCGAAGAATATCTGTCTTCAAATTTCCGACCTTTTTCCTGCTGACGAATAAGCGATGACCATTGCATTTCGAGATAATTTACAGCCAGTGGCATCACTTTATTCATTCCTGAAGGGACTATTTTAAAAGCAAGCATATAATCATCGGCAGGTAAAGTGTAAACAAAATCGAGGTATGCTTCGCTACTCGTTTTTAAACGCATAATAAAAGTTTGATTACCTTCTGCATCTTTTTGAATTTCGCCTGCCGGTTCGAAAAACAGATTAGATGTATTCACTACTTTATTATTACTTGTAACAAGCGTAAAAGCCATATTGCTTTCGTTACCTGTAAATAACAGTAGTGGCAAAGAATCGTGCGTACGATAATTTTTAAGTTGTGCCTCATAAATGCGTCCACCCTTATTAGAAAAAGAAAGTTTTACCAGTTCATTTTCGAGCGTGAAAAATTTTTCTTCACCTGTAGCTGCTACACTGAATTCACCGAAAGCACGTGACATTAATTCTACCGATGTAGAGTCGCCTGCGTTTAACAATGAATCCTGTGAGATTTGCTGATCGTTATTTTGAGTAGCAACTAATGCAGCCTGACGCTGTTGTTCAACCAAAGCAACAGAATCATTATAACGTTTCTGTCTCTCAATTTGCTCCTGTGTAGGTCTGCTAAAATACGAAAAGGCAACAAGTATAATTGCGATCAGTATAAAACCTGTAATTGTATTTTTATCCATTTTATATTTGTAAAGACTTTATTTTAAAACTATTATGTTTAGATAAATATGTATTTTTTACTGCCCAATTGCAGCCTTAATAAAACTAATAAACAATGGGTGTGGATTTACTACCGTGCTGCTGTATTCCGGATGAAATTGCACTCCAACGTACCATTTATGATTGTTCAGTTCAATGATTTCAACCAGGTTCGAGTCAGTATTTATTCCACTACAAATCATTCCGGCAGCTTCAAATTCTTCTTTATATTTGTTGTTAAACTCGTAACGATGGCGATGACGTTCGTTAATATTTTCTTTCTTGTAAATACTGTAAGCTTTCGTTCCTTTTTTAAGTTTACACTTAAACGCACCTAAACGCATTGTTCCTCCGAGGTCAAGAATATTTTTTTGTTCCTCCATAATATCAACAACGTTATTTTTAGTATTCGGATCAATTTCTGTGCTGTTTGCATCTTCATAACCCAAAACATTGCGTGCAAATTCTATGGACATGGTTTGCATTCCCATGCAAATACCCAAACAAGGAATATTGTTTTCTCGGGCAAATTTAAGCGCTGCAAATTTACCTTCCATACCTCTTGTGCCAAATCCGGGAGCAATCAGAATTCCATCTGCCTTACAAAGTTTTGCATCTACATTTTCGTAATTAACTTTATCCGAAAGAATCAAATCCAGTTTCAGTTTGCGGTTGTTGTAAGCGCTTGCCTGCAATAACGATTCGATTATAGATTTGTACGCATCGGGTAATTGCACATATTTTCCTACGAGTGCAATACGAACTTCATCTTTTGCATTTTCGAGTTTCTCAACAAATTCAGTCCACTTAACCATATCGGCCGCCGGAGTTTTCTGTAAATCGAATCCCATTTTCGACAATACTACTTCGTCAAGCTTTTCTAATTGCATATTGAGCGGAACACGATAAATTGTTGGAACATCAATCGATTGCATTACTGCCGAAGGTTCCACATTACAAAACAGTGCCACTTTTTTGCGTAATTCAAGTGATATATTGTGTTCAGTTCGCAAAACGAGAATGTCGGGCTGCACTCCCTGTTCCTGCAATGCCTTAACAGAGTGTTGTGTAGGTTTTGTTTTTAGCTCTTTTGCCGCTGCCAGATAAGGTACATACGTAAGATGTACTATCAGACAGTTTTTTCCAAGTTCCCAACGTAACTGACGTACACTTTCGATGTATGGCAATGATTCAATATCGCCTACCGTTCCTCCTATTTCAGTAATTACAAAGTCGAAATCGCCCTTAACTCCGAGAAGTTTAATGTTGCGTTTTATTTCGTCGGTGATATGCGGGATAATCTGTACCGTTTTACCAAGATAATCTCCCCGACGTTCTTTATTAATTACATTTTGATAAATACGACCGGTTGTAACATTATTTGCCTTATGTGTTTCCACACCCAAAAAACGTTCATAGTGCCCCAAATCAAGGTCAGCTTCATGACCATCAACGGTAACGAAACACTCGCCATGTTCATACGGATTGAGAGTTCCGGGGTCAACATTGATATACGGATCGAGTTTCTGGTTGGTAACTTTAAAACCTCTTGCCTGAAGCAGTTTTCCGAGCGATGCAGCAATAATTCCTTTTCCGAGCGATGAAGTTACGCCTCCGGTTACAAAAATGTACTTGGTATCTTTCACTTTGCGTGTTTACTTAAAAAAACATTGATTAAATAATGCATTTTAAGCCTGCAAATTTCGGAAAAAAAACCGAATTATAAAAGTAAAACGAAAATGTTTGCCCAAGATAATTAGTTAATTAGAGTAATAATTTAATAATCTGTTTCAACTGTTTATGATTTTTTAAATTTTTTCCCAACTATGAATAATGTATTAAATTATTTATACATCTGGTTTCCTGACATTTACATTGTGAAGTAAAATAGTTTAATGTTATTTTGAATAAAAAATAATCGGACATCGAACTTTTTTCCAATTATTTCGTTTAATTTTGCGCCGTCAAAGTGGAAAGATTTGGACAGCTTGCAACCACAAAAAAAAATGCTAAAAGGCTTTACCTCGTTTCAGCGCTTCATAAAGCACCTTCCAAATCAGTTTCTGCATATTTTTTAAATTAACAAAAAAATTAGAGATTATGTCTTATCTATTTTCATCAGAATCAGTATCGGAAGGTCATCCCGATAAAGTTGCCGATCAGATTTCGGACGCTATTCTTGACAATTTTCTTGCACTCGACAGTAACTCAAAAGTTGCATGTGAAACCCTTGTAACCACCGGACAGGTTGTCCTCGCCGGCGAAGTTAAAACCAATGCTTATGTTGATGTACAATCAGTAGCACGCCGGGTAATCAATCGTATAGGTTATACCAAAAGTGAATATATGTTCGATGGCAATGCTTGCGGTGTCCTTTCAGCCATTCATGAGCAATCGGGCGATATAAACCGCGGCGTTGAACGCAAAGACCCTATGGAACAGGGAGCCGGCGACCAGGGAATGATGTTTGGCTATGCTACAAACGAAACAAAAAATCTTATGCCAATAGCACTCGACCTTGCTCATGCTTTGGTTGAAGAGTTGGCTGCAATTCGCCGCGAAGGAAAAGTAATGACTTACCTGCGTCCGGATTCTAAATCGCAGGTTACAATAGAATACGATGATAATAATCGTCCTGTAAAAGTTCATACAATAGTAGTTTCAACACAGCACGATGAATTTATCGAAGCCGGAAATGGAAAATCGCAGGAAGAAGCCGATGCTGAAATGGTTGCTGTTATTCACCGCGATGTTGAAAACATTCTGATTCCTCGCGTCAAAGCACTGGATGTGCAATTTGCCGACCTTTTCAAAGGTGAATATACTTTGCTTGTAAATCCTACCGGAAAATTTGTTATCGGTGGACCACACGGCGATACCGGACTTACCGGACGTAAAATTATTGTAGATACTTACGGTGGTAAAGGTGCACATGGCGGCGGAGCATTTTCAGGTAAAGATCCTTCTAAAGTTGACCGTTCGGCCGCTTATGCAGCGCGTCATATCGCCAAAAATATAGTTGCAGCAGGTTTAGCGAATGAAGTTTTGGTTCAGGTAGCTTACGCAATAGGCGTGGCTCGCCCCATGAACCTCTATATTAACACGTATGGTACAGCTAACGTTAACTTAAGCGACAGCGAAATAGCTGAAAAAATCAGTACCTTGTTCGATTTGCGCCCAAAAGCCATCGAGCAAAATCTGAAACTCCGCGCACCTATTTACGAAGAAACAGCATCGTATGGACATGTTGGACGTACTCCGGAAAAGAAAACTAAGACTTTCAGCAATGGTAACGGTGGAAAAGTTACTATGGAAGTTGAATTATTTACATGGGAAAAAACAGACCGTGTGGACGATATTAAACAAGCTTTCGGTATTTAATTTCCTAAAATAGATTCATCATTAGAAAAAGGATGCCCTGTAGCATCCTTTTTTAATTTTTTGTATTTGATTTTTATTTAAAAATCAACATTAATTTATGTGTTTCAGATTGGTAATTCCCAAAAAAATTACAATCTTTGTACAAATTTTTAATTAAAAATCTAACAAACTTAAATTTGAATATTATGGAATTTTTCACCGGATTAGACCCCTTATTGCGCGCATTCTGGTTTATCGCCATCCCTGCAAGTATTATTTTTGTGATTCAGACCATTTTAACTTTTACAGGGTCAGATGCTTCCGATGGACTTCAGGCCGATTTCGACAGTAATTTAGATGGAACAGATGCACCTTTTCAACTTTTCTCATTCAGAAATCTTATAAATTTTTTGCTCGGATTTGGCTGGTCGGGCGTATCTTTATACGCATTAATTCAAAGTAAAGCGCTATTAATTATTGTAGCAATTGTTATCGCTTTATTATTTGTTTATCTTTTTTTTCTGATAATAAGCCAGCTTTTAAAACTCAGCGAAGATGGTACTTTCAAATTAACGGATACACTAAATAAAACCGCTGAAGTTTATGTAAATATACCCGGAAACATGGAAGGCAAAGGTAAAATTCTTATTAGTGTTAAAGGATCGATGCACGAATTAGATGCCATGACTAAAGGCGAAAAAATAAAATCGTCTTCAGTCGTAAAAATAGTCAGCATCGAAAGTGAAAATGTTTTATTGGTTGAAAAAATATAAATATCTATTATTTAGTCATTTACCATTTACTATTTACTATTTACTATTTACTATTTACTATTTAC
>CAYNGF010000053.1:0-15429 GCA_964396515.1 uncultured Paludibacter sp. | reverse complement strand
CATTTACTATTTACCATTTACTATTTACCATTTACTATTTACCATTTACTATTTACCATTTACTATTTATATTGAAATTTTGAAAATATTTTTCACAACAATCTAACAAAAAACAAACAACATGATTTCACCTATTTTTCTAATTCTCATCCTTGCTGTGGTTATTTTTGTAACCATATCAGCATTAGTATCGCGTTACAAACGTTGTCCATCGGATAAGATTCTTGTAGTTTACGGAAAAACCGGTGGCACATCTGCCAAATGTATTCATGGCGGTGGTGCATTTATATGGCCAGTGATTCAGGATTTTGCATACCTCGACCTTCGTCCGCTTTCTATAGAAGCAAACCTTACCAACGCGCTTAGCCGACAGAATATTCGTGTTGATGTACCTTGCCGTTTTACAATTGCTATTTCAACTGAACCGGAAAACATGAATTCGGCAGCTGAACGTTTGCTGGGTCTGAATGGCGAACAAATTCAAGATTTGGCAAAAGATATTTTGTTTGGTCAGTTACGTTTGGTTATCGCCACCATGACCATCGAAGAAATCAACTCCGATCGTGATAAATTTCTGGATAATATTTCGAAAAACGTTGACAGTGAGTTAAAAAAAATCGGTTTGAAGCTTATAAACGTAAACGTAACCGATATAAAAGACGAATCGGGTTATATCGAGGCACTTGGTAAAGAAGCTGCAGCGAAAGCCATTAACGAAGCTAAAATTTCGGTTGCAGAGCAGGAAAAAATAGGTGAAACCGGAAAAGCAATGGCTGACAGAGAAAAAGATACACAGATAGCCGAAACGCATCGCGACCGCGATGTAAAAATTGCTATCACACAAAAAGACAGAGAAGTAAGTATTGCACAAGCTTTAAAAGATGAATCAATCGGAAAAGCTGAAGCTGATAAAGACACACGTATTAAAACTTCGGAAGCAAATGCATTTGCTATAAAAGGTGAGAATGAAGCAAAAATTGCGATTGCACAATCGGATGCTGCCCGCCGCGAAAAAGAAGCTGAAGCATTAAGAATTGCCATTGCTTCAGAAAAAGTGCAACAAGCAAAAGCACTCGAAGAATCGTACCATGCCGAACAGGAAGCCGAAAATGCACGTGCCGAACGCGAGCGTTCAACACAAACTGCCAACATCGTAGTCCCTGCTGAAATTGCCAAACAACGTGCCATTATTGAAGCGCAGGCTATTGCTGAGAAAACGCGTGTGCAGGCTAAAGGAGAAGCAGATGCAATTTTTGCTAAAATGGAGGCCGAAGCCAAAGGTTTGTACGAAATACTGACTAAACAAGCCGAAGGTTACAAAGAAGTTGTGAACGCAGCCGGTGGCGATCCTACCAAGGCATTCCAGTTATTGCTAATCGAAAAACTACCTGAATTGGTAAAAACTCAGGTTGAAGCCGTTAAAAACATCAAGATTGATAAAATTACTGTTTGGGATTCAGGTAAGGGCGCTGAAAACGGAAACACAACTACTGCCAATTTTGTATCAGGTATGATGAAAACTGTACCACCTCTTAACGATTTATTCAACATGGCAGGATTAAATCTTCCAAGTTTTTTGAAAGGACCGAAAGAAGAAGATAAAACAGATGTCAATAAAACTCCGGAAGTAGATAATACAGAAGAAGATAAAAAATAAAAACAGATACTGTTATTCTCCAAAAATCCCGAAGTAGAGATACTTCGGGATTTTTAATGTTCAAAATCAAAAAAAGTGCTCTAAAATAGGTTTGTAACGATTATGAAATTACACCTAATTCCTTCCCAACTTTAACAAAAGCAGCGATAGCTTTGTCAAGATGAGATTTTTCATGTGCGGCAGAAATCTGAATACGGATACGTGCCTGACCTTTCGGTACTACGGGATAGTAAAAACCAATTACATAAATACCTTCATCTAACATTCGTGCTGCAAAGTCTTGCGATAATTTTGCATCGTAAAGCATGAGCGCACAAATAGCGGATTGTGTGGGTTTTATATCGAAACCGGCAAGTTTCATTTTATCAACAAAATAAGCAGTATTGGCATGCAGTTTATCCTGTAATTCGTTTGTTTCGCTCATCATATCGAACATTCGGATACCTGCTCCCGCAACCATAGGCGGAATAGAATTCGAAAACAAATACGGACGCGAACGCTGGCGAAGCATATCAATAATTTCTTTTTTCCCCGTTGTGAATCCACCGATTGCACCGCCAAATGCTTTTCCGAGCGTACCTGTAATTATTTCAATTTTTCCTTTCAGGTTATACAATTCGGTAACTCCCCTACCCGTTTTACCAACTACACCTGCCGAATGCGATTCGTCCACCATAATCATAGCATTGTATTTTTCAGCCAACTCATAAATTTTATCCAATGGAGCTACATTGCCATCCATGGAAAAAACGCCATCGGTAACAATTAAACGAAAACGTTGTGCCTGTGCTTTTTTTAGTTGATTTTCAAGATCTTCCATATCTGCATTTGCATAACGGTAACGTTGAGCTTTACAAAGTCGTACACCATCGATAATGGAAGCATGGTTAAGCGCATCAGAAATAATTGCATCTTCCTCGCCCAACAATGGCTCGAAAACCCCGCCATTGGCATCGAAACAGGCAGCATACAAAATGGTGTCCTCCGTTCCAAAAAATTCAGCAATCTTTGCTTCGAGTTGCTTGTGTAAATCCTGCGTGCCACAGATAAAACGAACCGACGACATTCCGTATCCATGGGTTTGAAGTGCTTCGACAGCTGCTTGTTTTAATGCGGGATGGTTTGATAAGCCAAGATAATTATTGGCACAAAAATTTAAGACAATAGTTCCATCGGCAAGACGAATTTCAGCACCCTGAGCTGAAGTTATAATTCTTTCATTTTTGAATAAGCCCGCATTATCTATTGCAATTAATTCTTCTGAAAGATGTTTTCTAAAATTTTTATACATGTTTAAATAATGTTTTTACATGGTGTTTTATAAATAATTGTGGGATACAAAAGTACAAAAATCCGATTGATTCAGTAGGAGAATCAATCGGTTTTGGCTGCATTTTTTTCAAATTTCAAAAAACACAGTACTCAGGTTTTATCTAACGGTATCAATTAATTTGAATCTTTCTGAATAAGTTAGATAAACTGTAAACAAATGGATAAATTTTACATGCAACACAAAATGAGAAACTTGCTTCGAGTAAAGCACAAAACAAAAATATTGCAGCAAAAATGATTGCAATAGTATTTAAATTTAACATCGTAAAGGTAATAATGGCAATATTAAATAACACACCAATACCGGCAGCAAAAATTTTAGGACCGGCATTCACAGGTTTATTTTTAATTTTAAATAATGATATTATTTGCGTAGAAATTACAGCAAAAGGACTGAGTTTTGCTAATCGGGCTGCTCTTAAAAAAAAATCTATCAGAAGAATGACAACCGGAAGTAAATTCGCTGTAACTAAATATATAACCAGAAAAACCGATGTAATAAAAGCATTGAAGCGAGCAGTATTTTCATTTATTACTTTATCTGAAATTGGGCAAACAGCATTTGTATTCATATTGTTTTTTTTAATTGATTATTACGATACAAAAATAGCATCAGCCTGAATGACATAAAATACCATCAAATCTGTATTTTATTACCATATTGATGGGATAAACACAAAAAAGCACGTGATGAAAAAACATTAGTGCAGCTTAAAAAAACCTGTAATTTGGCACAAAAAATATTAACGCAATACAACTAACAACAACAAACCGATTATTTCATCGTTTTTAGGACAACTAATTTTTAAAAAAATGAAAATGAAAAAAAATAATTTGGCATTTATTTTAATATTGCTTTTTACAAGCATTTTTACAAACTCATGTACAACTACTGAGGACCCATTAAACAATAGTTCGGAAAAAACCCCCGGCAATTTAAGTGTAAACGTTACTACAACAACTTACAACGGGAAATATACACCGGCACATGTTCTTGCTATTTGGATTGAAAGCAATTCGGGCACATTTGTTAAATCGCTATTTGTAAAAGCTCAGGCTAGAAAGCAATATTTAACGAATTGGAATTCATCGTCCGCAGGCAATACTGTGGATGCAGTAACCGGAGCCACACTTACCAGTCATGCGCAAAGAGTATGTACATGGAATGGAAAAGATGTGAACGGAAATGTTGTTGGCGATGGTATATACAAAGTTTGTATGGAGTTTACCGAAAACGACGGAACCGGGAAATATGCGACTTTTAGTTTTACAAAAAGCACAAGTGCAGATAATCAATCACCGGCAAATAAATCTAATTTTTCGAATATTTCATTGATTTGGACACCTGCATTATAATAAAAACGAAACAAAAAAGCTGCAATAATAAAATCTTGCAGCTTTTAAGTACTGTGTAGTTATTAAAGTTTTTCAACTTTTTTGATAATAGTACCCGTGTCAGTATTTAAACGTAAAAAATAAACTCCCTTTGTTAATCCACTCAAATCAATTCGTTGCTCACGCGATTCGTACATTTTCTTTCCTGTGAGGGATAACACTTCCACCGAACGCACATCAAAACCATTGATATAAACCGTAGATTTTGTGGGATTAGGATAAACATGATACAAATTGGCTTTCACTTCATCAACTGCAGTATTTGATGGTGTCCAAGTAATGGTAATTCCTGATATAGGAGAAACATTTGTGCCTGTAAGATTTTGTTCAGCAGCACCTTTTATAAAAGTTGTAGTAAAATATTTACTATTTGTTCCATAAGCTTCTGACGACATTTCAATGCAAACCGAATATGTTCCATCATCTACAATTGTAGTGTTCGATTGGTCTTTTGCATTCCATGTTGACGTATATGTGCCTGATGCAGAACGTGTAGCCCCGGTTGTTGCATTTACTTTATTTGCATTACTGTTAGCATACCAGTTTTTCAAATCAGGATAATAATCAACCTTATTACCATACATTGTAAGCGTGCGCAAAAATGTTCCTGAAGAATTTTTTAACCATACCGTATAGTAATATGGACTGGAATATGTAACCGTAGCTTTTACTGTTAAAGTCCCATCAGTAGCTAACTCTGGTGAATTTTCCTGGGCCTTTAAAAATAACATTGAAAAAAGTGATATTACTATAAAGAAAAGTTTTTTCATAACATTTTAATTTTTATTGGGCACAAAAGTAAAAAATATATTGTAAAGTTTATAATTCAATAATGAGTTATTTGCATTTATTAAATTGTTACGAAAACAAATTCTACTGAAGAAATGTTCACAAAACATCGATTTTAAATTAAAATCTTCTTGAAAGATGTACAAAAAATCTGCCCAATGTTAAATCATTGTCTAATGTAAGCTCTGTGTTGATTGATAATATAAATTTATCTGTGATATACCAGAATAGATCTAATTCGGCAATATCCTGATTAAATATCTGAGCTTTACGATATTCGCCGTCAACAGAAATTTTTCCATCAAAAAAAACTTTCGACATGCTTATTCCGTAAATAAAACCTGAACTGGAAGAAGCGTTTAAAGCCGTCCCCGTGAGTGTTATGGATGCATCGATAAAAGGAAGCTTTGAGTAAGTAAGATAAGTAATAGCATTAGAAGATGGATTTGAAGTGGGAGAATTTAAACGATATCCTGCAGAACCACCCCAGGTAAAATACCGGAAAGGATGATAATTAAATCTGAAGCGCAATCCTTGACGCAATTCCATGTCGAGTAAACTATCAATTCTGTTTTTATAAGTTTCGAAATAATACACATTTCTGCGTGCATCAAACGAAGCAGATAGTGATAAGTTTTTTACAGGTCGATAGGAAAGCGAAAGATAAGAACTTGTAAATTTTAAACTTGTAACCGGTTGATTATTTTCTAAAGAGAATAAATCGACTTCAGCGGAACCGAAAAAATCAACATTATGAAAAATATTGTTGCTGTGCTGAAAATATAAATAACGCCTGTCGGTAACAAACTTGTTGGTTTGATTGAAAAATGCCAACGAAGTTTGCAGGGATTTGTGTTCTTTCTGAAATGTATGACTTATATAAGCTCCGTATTGAAACAATAAAGGGTCAACAAAATAAGTTGAATCATTGGGGCGAGAACCGACCAACGCACCAACGCTAAATGATTTCAATTTCTTATCAAACTGAAAGCCATCGATGGCACCAATATTGGCGGTATTAATATTTATTTTCCGTCCAAAGATCAGTCTTGAATTGTTTTTAAAATCGTATTTAATCGCTAAATTATAAATGTTTACATCGCGAAAATTTTCCAGTTTATCAAAAAGTTGATGCGAGTAGGACATATAATTTTCAAAAGAAAATCCGCTACCCGAAATACTGTCGGAGTTTAGCGCAAAATTGTATTTAAGCCTTGTATTGGGAGTTTTATTATTGAGTTTATTGTTTGATAAATTGGTGTACGAAGAAAGTGAAATTCTTCCATTGATTTTTTTATTGTGATTCGTAACATTTTCATTCTTTTTACTTTGTTGTAAAGCAAGATCGATTACTGAAACCGGTTCAACTTCTTTTTCAATTTTTACTTCGAGAGGTACAACGATATGTTTTATTGCTAAAAGATTTAAATTCAAAACCGGCAGAAACCCTGAAAAAGCTTTACCTGCACATGACAATGAAGACAATGAATGCACGATAACTGCCGGTTGTAATTTTCCGGTTTTCTCCACATACAATGTATCACCTACATGAATTCCCGAAGTATTATCAAATCTGACATAAACATTTTCAGAACTGATAAATGAAATATAGCCGCGAATGACATTCTCGGTTTGTGCCATCAAGGTAGTGCAAATCAAAAAGAAAAGAATTGTTGATATAAAAGTTTTCATCTTGTAATACTTACCTTAATTCTGCAATGTTACAAATGTTTTTTATCGGAATGACAACGACTGCAAGTATTTTTTGCATCCCAAGTTTGGTCGTTTTTATGACAATCGGTACATTTAGTCCATGCTCCTTTATGATTTCCGGAATAAATGCCGTAAAAACCATCGTGTTGTTTGAATTTCAAAGTGTTCCATGATTTTGTAGTATGACATTCGGCACAACTGAAACGTGCAAAAACCGCGTTGTGTGCCGGAAAATTTGATGCAGCAATCTGTCGTTTTCCGCCATGGCACGAAGTACACTCACTTTTAAGTTTTACTTTGTAATTTCCATTTTCATGACATTCGTTACAATCAAGATTATGTCCACCTGTAAGCGGAAAATAACTATGATCAAAACCTTTGCCAATGGCATTCCATGTTAACCCCGACATATTGTGGCAGCGAGCACAATCGGTATTGAAACCTAAGTCAATATGATCATACACCTTTCCTTTGGTAGCAAAATAATCGGTTTTATGACAGGCATAACAATCGGTTCGGATATTATTGAAGCGAAGATTCGATGCTGAAGTGTGGCAGCGCTTACAATCCGCTGCTTCATGCATTCCTCTTAAAGGGAAACCGGCTTCCTGATGGATTTTTTTTATCCGGGTTACAATCCACGATGAAGTGCTATGACAACGTGCACAATCTGAGCCGGTTGTTCCCTGATGAACATCGGTATGACATGATTTACAGTCGGTTTTTGCATTTGAAAAAACCAAATCAGTATGGCAACGTTTACAATCGAGGTTTGTATGCTGTCCACGCAATGGGAATTTCGTTTTATCATGATTAAAGCCTTTCTTTTTAATTGTTTTCCAGTTATCGGTGGTATGACAAGTCGCACAGTCGATATCGAACTTTGCTCCATGTGGCGATTTTGCATTGGAAAAATCAAAGAAAAAAGTCAATAATAATATAAATATTATTCTAATCATCAATTCCAAATAATTAATTTTCAATAATGTTTTCGAATTCATTCCACACTTCAGCATTTTTGTAAGCTGTAGCAGCACCTTTAGGCACATGCAAAATGCAATCGGACTTTTTTACAAGTTCAAATGCGCTTTTAGTGTCAGATAAATCAATTGGGGTTGCGCTTTTTACAAAAACATCCATCAATCCCGTGCAATTAAAAAAAGCTCTTTTCCCAATTGCCAAAACGCTTTCAGGAATAGTTATGGATGTAATATTCACACAATTACTGAAAGCCGAATTATCAATAAACATAATATCTGATGGAATAATGTATTCTCCGGATTTAGACACAATACAACGTTTAATTGTAAATTGTGAAATATCGGTTAAAATTTCATTGGCAAATTGAAATGTAGGATTATCGGAATTAACCGTAAATCCCTGTATTTTATTACATTCTTCAAAGACATTTAATCCTAAGTAAAAAAGCGATGATGGAAGAAAAAAGTTTCCGGTTAAGCCTTTACAACCCCAAAAAGCATTATCTTCTACAAACATAAGCCCCTCGGGTAAAACAACATTTGTTAATTTTGTGCAATTGGCAAATGCATAAGGTGCAACTGAAGTAACATCGATAGGAACTTTAAATTCTCCGGCTTTGCTTGCAGGACATTGAATTAGTGTTGCACCATCAACGCTATATAGCACTCCATCTTTTGCAGAATATATTTGATTTTCGGAATTCACTGTAAAATTACCACTACATCCATTAAATGCAGCTTGTTCAATTTCAATTAAAGTTACAGGCAAAGTAATAGAATTAATACTAACGCAATAGGCAAACGCCCAGGCTTTTATGGTAAAAACTGAATCGGGAAAGACAATATCGCCACTTAAACTTTCACACCCCTGAAAAGCAGAAACTTCGATACAGGCAGTCGATGCAAATTTTACACTTGTAAGGTTTTCACAATATGCAAATGCCGAACGCCCGATAGTATCGCGTAAAGATTCAGGAAAATCAATTGTTTCACTCAAACCACAGTTAGTAAAAGCGTAATTTCCGATAGATTTGATTGTATTCGGAAAAATTATTTTTTTCAATGTCGTTTTTCCTTTTGCTTTTTCAGGATTGTAAAATGCATATTGTGGAATGGTATTAGCCTGATAATAATACTCGGAAATACCGGCAGTTCCTTCGAATCCAATATAAGAATCGATAACTACGTTTCTCAAGTCTATTAATTCGAGATTTTGCATTTCATCACGCATAAATTTGAAATCGCGGGCATTGATTGTGTCGTTTATTGCCAGATTTTTAACTAGTGATGCCCTTCCAAACAATACTCTGTCCAGAGTTCCTGTTCTGAAATCGCTTACAATAGTGATTCCATTTGATGTTTTTACTTTGCCGGGAAACAAAAAATCATCAGTACATCCTGTAAACAGCAATGCCAATATCATCAAACAATATATGTATTTCAATTTTTTCATACTTAGTTTTTATGACATTTTGCACATGAAATATCATCAAAAATATATTCAATGTATTTACCTTTTCGGTTGACAACCTCTTTATGACATTCTTCGCATTTCACATTTTTATGTGCTCCTTCGAGTTTAAAACGCGATGTATCGTGATCGAATTTGGACTCTTTCCAGTCGTCAAAACCATGGCAACGAAGACAGTCGGTTTTTCCTTCTTTCTCAAATTGTCCTACATGCGAATCGGTGTGGCATTGTGAACATTCTTTCGTCATTCCTTTAAATTTCTGAATCCGTTCTCCCTTGTCGTTTTTGCGGTAATGACACTCAATACAGTTGGTACTGGCATGTACACCCTGAAGTTTGAAACCTGTTTTGTCGTGGTCGAATTGCACTTTTCCCCAAGAACTCGTGTTATGGCAAACCGTGCATTCCTGATTTGGATAAAATTCTTCGGGAATATATCCCTTGTGCACATCGGTATGACAATCAACACAACGCTCGCCGATTTTACGAAATTTCCAATCGCGTCCATCTTTGTTATGACATTCAGAGCATGAAGTTGCAAGATGAGCTCCATCGAGTTTAAACTTCGTTTTATTATGTCTTTCCACAGTAAATTCCGATGGCTTGAATCCGTAATTGCTGTGACATGTATTACAATCGGGAGTTATCCCTTTTTCGGTAAACTGACCATGATGTTCATCCTTATGGCAATCGGTGCAACGAGCATGTTTCAATGGTGCAGTCATTTTTCCTGTATGGCATTTTTTACAATCCACCAATTTATGTTTACCCGCTAATTTAAAGTCTGTTTTATCATGATCAAAAGTGTTCAAGTTTTTAATCTGATGGAATGAAAGTTCGTTATGGCATTTTTTACAATCTTGTCCGAATCTGTTTTTATGCACATCGGTATGGCAGGCGTTGCAATTATCGAACTTTAAATTACTAAAACCCTGGACATTTTTACCGTTTTTAATTTCAGGTTTATGACATTCCTTACATGCTACAGTTTTATGCTTACCGAGTAAAGGAAATTTTGTTTTGTTGTGGTCGAAAGGCTTCGGACTCTTTTTGAAACTCTCGAAGTTATGACATTCGGCGCAGTTTGCCGACATTTTTCCCTGATGGTAATCATCGTGACAACTCAGACAGGTTTTATTTAAGCCCAGATAGGTTCCTTTTCTTTTCTTTATTTCAGGGTCTTTAATTCTGTCAGCTTTGTGACAAGCTTCACATTCCTGTCGGGCATGAACGCCTTTCAGTGCAAAACCGGTCTTGGCATGATTAAAAGTTTTTTTGTCAAACTTAATCATATCGAAATTACGCCCATGATGGTCGCTATGACAACTCGCGCAATTTTTCCCTTTAACGTCGGAGGAAGCATGATAACCTTTACCTGCGACAATGTTTTTCTTAATTTCGGTATGACACTCAAGGCATTTTGCACGTGTAACTTTGTTACCAACTTCATGGCATTTTGCACAATTCGAAATTCCCTCAAGCTCAGCATGGGGTTTGCTCAAATCTCCGGGCGAAATCTGAGCTAATAACCGAATGCAGAAAATCATCAAAATACATTCGAGAAATAATATGAGCAAAAATCTTTTCAATTCAACTTCGTTTTAACAGCGGCTCTCCACGTTTAGTAATTATGTCGATACCTGTTTTTTTTAGCAAACCGGTTGGCAATTCGCCACCGGCAAAAATAAACACCAAATCATTTTCCAGTCGCACAGGGCTTTCCATTCCTTTTTCGATATAATGAATTGAATCCGGCTCAATAGAAGTCAGATTGGTTAAGAATTTAACTTCAACCTTACCAGCTTTTACAGTTTCAACCATTAAATCAACATTCTTCTTTTTGCGGCTTGTATAATATTCATCTCTTGAAAATAATCTGACAGTGTTATTATCGCATAAACTCATTGCTGCTTCCAATGCTGAATCACCACCTCCAACTATTACAATTTTTTTCCCTTTAATATTTTCTGGTTCGAGTAAACGATAAGCAACATTTTCGGACATTTCGCCGGGTATGTTCAGTTTACGTGGCGTACCACGTCTTCCTACGGCAAGTAATACAGCTTTCGAAGTATAGGTTTCTCCTTCTCTGGTTTCTATCTTGAAATATTCAGCATTTTTTTCAATATGTTTTACGCCTGTATTTTCTTTGATTTGAATTTTATGTTTCGTAATAACATCTGTCCACAAGTTAAGTAATTCAGTTTTGGTGGTTTCATACAATTTAACTTTGCCGTACAATGGCAGTTCCATCGGGTGCGTCATCACAATTTTCGATCGTGGATAAGTAGCCACTGTTCCACCTAAAGTTTCTTGTTCAAGAGTTATTACTTTCAAACCTGCTTTTTTGGCAGCAAGTGTTGCTGAGATTCCTGCAGGACCGGCGCCAACTACCACTACATCATATTCGGTTTCGATGGTTCTATTCAGATTTTTAGCAATATTTTCCATTGCTTCACGCCCTTGAGTTACCGCATTGCGTATCAGTCCCATTCCACCAATTTCTCCCGCAACATAAACTCCCTGTACATTGGTTTGAAATGTTTCATCGTAAACCGGTAAATCTACTCCAAACTTTTCAGTTCCGATCATCAAAGTGATTGCACCTACCGGACACGAACGAACACATGCACCATGACCTACGCAAAAAACAGCATTTATCACAGTAGCTCTTCCATCTTTTACTCCTATCACATCGTGTTCAGGGCATGCCATATAGCAAGCGCCGCTTTTTATGCATCTGTCAAGGTCAATATAAGGATACAAGGCTACAGGTTCGTGGGTTCCATCTTCAATTGCCTGATTGATTTTTTCGCTTACTTCGTTTGATTCGCGTTTTTGTTTTCGAATATAGATATAAAGAACCACAGCAATAAGAATCGCTGCAAATCCATAAATTAATATATTTTCAATAAGCACTTCCATTATTTGAAAAACAACCAAGAATAGCCAAAAAACAATGCTACCCCTACATGTATCATCATAATTATCAGCATAATAAGTGCGAATGGTAAATGAATAACATGCCAGTATTTGAATAGATTACGTAAAGTTTCAAGCCGCTTAATCCTCCATTGACAGACTCTTTCTTCACGTAAAATAGACCGAACTTTACCATACTCCTTCATTAGAACTTTTTGTGAAACAAGTTGGGGTTTTATTTGTGAAAATCTGGTTTTTGTAACCTGCGAGAATTTGATGTTGTATTTTTCGTATAATTCTTGATCAAGTCTATGTTTTCTGGCAAGCATTTCGGATAAACTAAGTTCGCGTCCATGTATATTTCTCGGTATATTAATATATAAAAACCTACCTACTACACCGCTTATCCAAACGATAGCTAAACTCCAGAAACCAACAGAAATTAAACCGCCAAATTTGAATGTTGTATGAAATAGCACCAATACGGTACCCAATGTACACAAAAAAATGTGTGCTTCGAGCCAATAACTTAACATACCCATATTTGAAAAAATTTTCAATCGTTTACGTGCCATGTAGCCAAATAGCCCTACAACAATCAACAATGTTCCGAAAATACCTAAACCATGACCAATAAACCCGGTAGGTTTTAAAAGATTGTACAATGCATGTTCATACCGTTGCTCGATTGGTAAACGGTAATAAGAATAGCCGTAAAAAATCAGCAGTAATGTTGAAGCAATGATTATTGAAACATATAAAAAAATTACTACCCGATGTAAAAACTTGTTCATCTTACAATTGTACAAAATTTGACTTCTTCAATTATATTTAAAGTCCTGAAAGTAAACAAAAAGATGAAAGTCAACAGTAATTTTAGCGGTAAAAACTGGAAAAAATAAGGTAATTACTCTAATCAGGAGTTTTTGTTGTTTTTTTCCAAGCTTTAAAAGCCATAAAAATAACTACCAAAACCAGCAATAATATTATCCAAAGAGCAGCAGGGAGCGGAGGTGGAGTTCCGCTACCATAAGAGTGCATACCTGACAAATAATAATTCACCCCAAAAAAGGTCATGATAATGGAGCTAAATCCAACAAGAGCCAAACTGCTGATTACAAACTGATTATTTGCTTTTGGAACATTACGTAAATGCAAAATACCCGCGTAAATCAAAATACTCACCAAAGCCCATGTTTCTTTCGGATCCCAACCCCAATAACGTCCCCACGATTCGTTTGCCCAAACGCCACCAATAAAACAACCTGCAGTTAACATAATCAGACCAATGGTCAGGGCAAGTTCAATAACATAACTGATTTCGTCGATACTGAAGGATAATCGGGGTGAGTTTTTTCGATTGCGTATAATCATTAGCACTAAATTCAACATTCCAAGCAATGCTCCCATTGCCAAAAATCCATAACTTGAGGTAATGATGGCTACGTGAATAATTAGCCAGTAAGATTTTAAAACCGGTACCAGATTCGTAATTTCAGGATTCATCCAGCTCATGCCCGCTACAAACAAAGCTATTGAGGCTAGTATCGAAGTTACAGCAAGGGTGACTTCTGTCCGCTGGCTGAAAAGCAGACCTGCAAAGGATGTTGCCCAGCCTACAAATAACATTGTTTCGTAACCATTACTCCATGGTGCATGACCTGAAATATACCATCGCAACACTAAACCTAAAGTATATATCGCAAAAACAATTAAATAAAAATAATTTGACCAACGACTGATTTTTTCAAAAACTGAAGTAGGATTTACAATATCAACTAAAAAAAGTACCAGAAGTAATATACCTGCAAACAAATATACTTTTGCTAAAAAGTTGAAAATTTGAATTCGATTGTACAAAATTTCCATTTTGATTTTTTTTGTCGATGGCAGAAAAACACCTCCGAATTTTACTTGATATTCACCAAGTTTTAATAATGCTGCATCAGCATTATACCAATTTCCAATATTGTATGCTTCGGAAAGTGAATTCAAATAATCGTGAAACAATGTCACGACTGAATCGTTCTCTTTCGCGTCAATGTTATTTTCTGACAAGCTATCGCTATTATTCAACTGAATATTCAGATCCGATTTTGTTTGTTTATCTGCGTGAGGACATGTTTTTTCATGGTTCTCGAAATTTACCGGTGAAATCCAACGATTCAATGGATTGGATCTATCAGGCAAAATAAGAAAAATTTCTCCAGAGAAAATCTCGTTGCAAATATTCACCCGTTCATCTACATTTAACAATTCTTTATCATATTTATTCCTCTCCGAGATATTTTTACGATACGCCAAGTCAACTTTTTCCGACAAACGATATGCTCCATTGTTTTCAAAATCGAAAAACTGATTAAATGTTGCATATCCGTTTGCGGCTCCCAATTCGTCAGCCAATTGTGTATTACCAACTTTTATGACAGCTTCGTTTTGCCAGTTATCGGGGTTTAGTACCATGTTAATAATTACTTCGGTGGCAGTCATATCCCTGTAAACATCACCCTTGTAAATTTTCCGAAACAAATCAGAAGCATACGTGTTGAAAGGCTCAATTCTTCCCTGAACAGCATCTTGAATAAGTAATTGGTCGAGTTTTGCAATATGAGTGGCTTTTGTAGAAATCGCAGCATCTGAATAAATTGCAGTCGAAATCATAATCAATAAAGCAATTGTATTCAAACTTTTTCTTTTTTTCTTCAGTTCGGAGCTGAGCTTAAGAACTGTACGAAACCGACTGTTTTTATTAAAAAGAGTGAGCAACATACCAACTATTAACAAAAAATACCCGACATAAGTAATGGTTGTTCCCCAATAATCGTTGTTAACCGAGAGTATCGTTCCTCGTTCGTCTTCATCGTACGACGACTGAAAAAAACGATATCCTTGATATTTCAGAATATTATTCATAAAAATCCGATAGGGCAATGTAACATTTCGGGTTGAATTAATAACGGTTATTTCACTTGCATAGGAAGAAGGACTGTTTGAACCCGGATATCGTTCGAGAACGAAATCGTTAAGTTTAATTGAAAAAGGCAGCGTTTGTGGCAGAAAACCGTAAGCAACTGAAATTTTCATTCCTTCCAAATCAACAATTACCGGCATCCATGTTTCATCCGGCAAACTTAGCATATTGATTTCTTTGGAGATATTTTCTGTAGAAA
>CAYNGF010000052.1:0-23548 GCA_964396515.1 uncultured Paludibacter sp. | reverse complement strand
TGATTCAGTAGCTCAGCAGGTAGAGCACATCCCTTTTAAGGATGGGGTCCTGGGTTCGAGCCCCAGCTGAATCACAGCATTTAGGGAAAGCAATAATAGAGGAGATTCAGTAGCTCAGCAGGTAGAGCACATCCCTTTTAAGGATGGGGTCCTGGGTTCGAGCCCCAGCTGGATCACAATAAAAACGGCTTCGAAAAATATACCCTGGTATTTCGAAGCCGTTTTTCTATTACTACTTATTACAAAAGGTCAGTAAATTGGGGTTATCAACAGAATTTGAGTCCGACATAAATCCATTGATTTTCTGAAACTATAATTATTTTGCAAGCAATGCTTTCACTTTTTCAGATATAAGTCTTCCTTCGGTTTTTCCCGCAAGTTGTTTAGTTGCTACGCCCATTACTTTTCCCATATCCTGAGGACCGTAAGCTCCCACTTGTGCTATAATTGCAGCAACAGCAGCTTCAAGTTCGGCATCACTCATTTGAGCGGGTAAATATTTCTCGATAACTGCAACTTCGGCCATCTCAATTTCTGCAAGATCTGGTCGATTTTGTGTTGTATAAATCTGTGCAGACTCTTTACGTTGCTTTACCATTTTCTGCAAAATTTTCAATGCAGCATCATCATGTAAAGTGCCATCGCTGCCTTTAGCAGTTTTAGCTTCTAGAAATTCTTTTTTTACACCTCTAAGTGCCTCAAGCGCAACTTTATCGCGGGCAAGCATGGCGGTTTTAATATCTTCACTAATTTTATTGAATAGTTGTTCCATAATCTATGATAAATTAAATTTTAAATAGTTCATTAAAAATTACTGACGCAAAAATTTTCTTTTCCATGCAGGGATATTCTCTACTTTTTTCAGCTTGGTATCATCTTCCAAATCATCAAGATCGAGTTCGTCCATCTCTTGTTCCTGTGGTTTAGACGCAGTTGCAACCGAGGCCGAAAATAAATCATGATTATCGGCGGGTTTTACCTGATTATGATAATACTGATCCATTGCTTTGGTTATATCATCTTTTAGCGGCTCTTCATTGGTATTTCCTTTCAAAGCTGATACCATACTGTGAAGTACTTTTGGGCCAGAAGGTTCAGTTTGAGTTGATTTCTCCGTCTTGATTGCATCTTTAGGCATACCCGGAATATCGCTAACATCATACCCTGTTGCAATGAGCGTTATTTTTACATTCTCACCAAGTGAGTCATCGAATGTAGCACCCCAGATAACTTGCACATCTTCGCCAACTTTTGTCATAAAATCGTGTATCTGTTGCACTTCTTCCATTTTTATCTGGTGGGAGTTTGAACAATATAAACTAAGCAATACTTTACTTGCACCACGTACATCAGTAGTATTCAACAACGGTGAAGTCAACGCATTATCGATAGCTTTTGTAATACGGTTTTCACCGGAAGCATACCCCGTATTCATAATTGCAATATTACCATCTTTCATTATGCTGTACACATCGGCAAAGTCAGTATTAATATAGCCCGGCACAGTAATAATCTCGGCGATACCTTTAGCTGCATTTGTGAGCACATCATCAGCTTTTGCAAAAGCATTTGACAGTTCAAGATCGGGATAAATTGCTTTTAATTTTTCGTTGTTTATCACTAAAAGCGCATCAACATGTTCGCTGAGTTCTGCTACACCCTGAAGCGCTTGTTTAATCTTCAGTCTACCCTCGAAAGCAAACGGTATAGTAACTATACCAACGGTCAGAATACCCTTGTCATGTGCTGCTTTTGCCACAACAGGTGAAGCTCCTGTGCCGGTACCACCACCCATTCCTGCTGTAATAAATACCATTTTAGTATTATCATTGAGCATTTCATTTATTCTGTCGATCGATTCCTCGGCAGCTTTGTGTGCAACAGATGGATTTCCTCCTGCACCAAGCCCTTCTGTAGTTGCAGCACCTAATTGAATTTTATTGGGCACCGGGGATTTAAGCAAAGCCTGGTTATCGGTATTGCACACTACAAACGAAACATCTTTAATACCCTGACGGTACATGTGATTAACAGCATTTCCGCCACCACCGCCAACACCTATTACTTTAATAATTGAGGTTTTGGCAAGCGGAATTTCGATGGGTAAAATATCATCAATAATATTCATTATTTCAATTTATTATTAGTTAGTTGACTTTTCTTATTATGAAAAAGAATTTGGGTTTTCATTCTTTTTCTTCTTTAGGTTTATTGTTTTTTGTAGAATTCTGATTGTTATCATTTCCAGCCGTCTCGTCATCCATACTGGTTTCATCTTTGAAAAAATCAATAAAAATATCTGTTATTGCATTTTTAATTCCTCTCTTTGCTCCTTTGTTGTTTCGCTTATTTTTCACCTTTTCTTCAGGAGGATTATCAATATAATGCTGATGTGCAAGCAAAATTGTTCCTATAAGCTGAGAATAACTGATGTCGGAATATTTAATGTACTGATCGGGAGATAGAAATTTGTTATGATTCCCTGTTCGAACGTTAAGTCCTGTTTTTTGTTTGAGGAAATTTTCGAGCCCTGCAAGTCGTGCAGCACCACCTGTAATAATAATTCCTCCCATTAAAGGAAAATTAACATCATCGAGCAGTTTAACAAAAGGTGAAAGAATTTCTTCGAGTCTGGCTTCGATAATTTCGGACAGAAATAGCGTAGAAATTTTCACCGGTTCGTCATCTGGGTTTTCAGTCTTGATTTTAATATATACCGGTTCGTAAACTTCGGAACTTAAAGCACAACCTTTGAGACATTTAAGTTTTTCGGCATTCAATCTGCTAATACCAAGTTCGCTGATATCTTTAGTTATATTGCGACCGCCGAGTGGTAAAACAAGCAAATGTTGCAATACACCCTGATAATAAACTCCGGCAGTTGTAGTAGTTGCACCAAAATTCATTAAAACACAACCTCTTTCACGGTCTTCGTCAGTTAACAGTACTGTCGATAAAGCCTCAATTGCCAACGGTTTATGATCGCAATAAAGTTCATTGCGGTCGAAAATTCCCTCAAGTTTTTCATTAATAATCTGTGATCCATAAATGACATTATATGAAGCTGACAGATGTACACCTCTTTTCCCAACCGGGTCATCCATTGCTTCATCATCAAGAAAATACGACATGGGTATTACATCAAAGAAGTAAACGTCATTGCCTGTTATCTTTTTCCGTGCCTCAATGTGCATATTGTATAACATATCATCTGTTACCGTTTCATTCCTGTTTAAGAAACGTGATACGTTCACCACTTTATTTTTCATGCCTTTGGCATTTACACTAACCGAGATATGCTGAAATGGCGGCAACTTTGCACTGTTACGGAGCAATTTAGTTAGTTTAACCACATCGTACGATGCCTCTGATGTATTTTCAACGATACCATAACTTGCTACCTGCCTTGTGATGGATTCGACTGAAAGCACCCGAACAACGCTGTTATCGAGCACCTCAGCAGCCATTGCAGTTATGCCTGAAGAGCCAATATCAAGCGCTACATATTTATTTAAGGGCAACGTCATAAAGAATAATTATTATGCAACATATTGGGATTTTATATTAAAAAACAATTAAAAAAAATTGCTTCTCTTTGATTTTTATTTATGATTTAACATCTGATTTTTTTGTACAAACAATCTGATTATCGAATTGAAGATCGATTACACTGTAGCGTTCCCAACCAATTTGTGTAAACCCATGTTTAAATAGTATTTCAAGATTCTTCAATTTAGTTTTGTAATTAACAAGATTTCCCATGTAAATAAGCGCATCGCCTACACGAGGAATTAATTCGATAGTTTTGTCAGGTCGCATATAAACCTGCTCAATTTGAGTACTCCAGAATTCACTCTTATTTACAAAGCTGATAAAGTCGAACAATTCTCCTTTAGCCATATTTAATGTTATAAATCCCGACGCCACAGGTATATAAAAAGCATGATTAAGTGATACCGGCATTATTTCTTTTTCGGTATCAACATAAAAACACTGTGTCCCAGCTAAAATGTATTGTGGTTGACGTTGAATAACCTTTAAGTAAATTTCTCCGGATGGTGTTTTGAAACACTCAACTGATTTCAACATTTTGTTTTTTAGTAGTTCCGTTTCAATTTTATCGGTATTCACATTTTTGTACAACTCACCTATTGGGTGTATCCCTGCATTTGTTAGTGCAGTTAAAATTTCGGCACGTGTTACAAGTTGTGGGTTTTCGTTTTCAGGAAAATATATGTGTAAATCTTTACACAAAATATTATTATCAGACTTAGTAAATGTAATAATGCTGAATATAATATATGCTGAAATCACGAGGATTCCTAAAGCAATAAAAACGTATGTAATACGCGAATACTTCATATTAATTTCAACATTTTATTATTAATTTCTTGTTGATTCAGATTGTCAGTTTTTCAGCATTTTTTTTATCTGAGGTACCATAGTTTCAATATCGCCGGCGCCAAAAGTTACCAACACATCGAAATTGCGGTTATTTAACTCCTCTAAAAGATTTTCCTTTGTGCAAAGTATTTTATTGTTGACTTTTACATTATTTAAAATAAGTTCTGAACTAACACCTTCGATTGGCAACTCTCTTGCAGGATAAATGTCGAGCAGAATCAGTTCATCTAGTTTTGAAAGTGCTTGTGCAAATTCATCAGCGAAATCGCGCGTACGAGAATAGAGATGCGGTTGAAAAATACCTGTAATTTTCCGGTTTGGATAAAGTTCCCTTATGGACTGAATACTTGCTGCAAGTTCCGATGGATGATGAGCATAATCGTCCATAAATACGGTTTGCTGTGATTTATAAACCACATTAAACCTCCTATAAACACCTGAGTAAGAAGAAATTCCAACTCTTATTTCTTCATTTGAAACGCCATTGAGCCAGGCAAGTGCCATAGCTGCCACACTGTTCTCGATATTGATTTTCACTGGCACACCCAACCTTACATCGGCTATACGGTCTGTTGGTGTAACAAAGTCGAAACGGATTTCACCTTCGAGCATACGAATATTTTCTGCACAAAAGTCACCACCTTCATTCATTGAATAAGTGTAAAGTTTTACTCCTTTTTTCAAACGGGGAATTAAATTCAATCCTTTGCGCATGATTAGTGCACCGCCAACACGAATTAATGAAGTAAAATGTTCAAAACTTTCAATAAAAGCATCAGGAGTTTCGTAAACATCCAAATGATCAGGATCAACAGAAGTAATGACAGCCATATAAGGAGTCAAGTGATGAAATGAGCGATCGTACTCATCAGCTTCAATCACTACCAGGTTACTCTCGTTCGAAAGCAGTAAATTAGTACCGTAATTGTTTGAAATTCCACCTAAAAAAGCACTACAGGAAACCTTTGACTGATAGAGTAAATGTGCTGCAATAGTAGAAGTTGTGGTTTTACCATGTGTTCCGGCAATGCAAATTCCTTTGCTTAGTTCAGTAATATTACCTAAAACCTGAGCGCGTTTGTAAATTTTGTAACCTTTCTCCTTGAAAAATTTTATTTGCGGATGGCTTTCAGGTATTGCCGGTGTAAGCACTATCAAAGTTTTTTCAGGCTCTAAAAACTGTGCAGGAATGCTACTAACACTTTCGTCGTAGCATACCAGAATCCCTTCGGATGAAAGTGTATCGGTAAGTTTGGTTTGAGCACGATCGTATCCTGCTACCTGGTAACCTTTAATTTTGAAATACCGGGCAAGAGCACTCATTCCAATTCCACCTATCCCAAGGAAATAATATCTCAGAAATTTTTCCATATTTAATTGTAAACAGTTATAAATTACTTTTTTTATTTACCACATGTATTATGATATCGGCAATTCGATCTGCAGAGTTATGCTCTGCCAGTTCAGAAATATTTTTCTCAAGTTGGGTTAACAACGCTTCGTTATGAATCGTTTTTATGGCTACATCAATTAATTCATTTTCAGCATTACTATCCGTAACAAGTAAAGCAGCTTGCTTATTCACAAGCGCCATGGCATTTTTTGTCTGATGATCTTCTGCCACATTAGGCGAGGGCACAAGAATAGCAGGCTTGGCTAACAAACACAATTCTGAAACAGAACTTGCACCCGCTCTGGACACAACCAAATCGGCAATGGCATAAGCATAATCCATTCGCGACACAAAATCAGTAACAATCAATCGATCGGATTTATAAGGTTCGGCGGCTTTTTTTGCTTCAGTAAAATAAAATTTTCCGGTTTGCCATATCACTTGAATATCTTCATTGGCAAGTTTGTTTAAATGAGCTATCACACTACGGTTTACAGTACGTGCACCCAAACTACCTCCCAGTATCAACAATGTTTTTTTTGATTTGTCGAAATTAAAATATTTGTATGCTTCTTCGGAATGCGAAGGTATCAGTGTTAAATCCTGACGGACAGGATTGCCGGTTTTAATAATTTTTTCTTTCGGAAAAAATTTTTCCATTCCATCATAAGCAACACAAATTGCTGAAGCTTTTCGAGCTAACAGTTTATTTGTAACACCTGCATAAGAGTTCTGTTCCTGCAAAACTGTAACAACTCCAAAAGCAGAAGCAGCACGTAAAATTGGAGCACTTGCATACCCACCTACTCCTACTGCAACATTTGGCCTGAAACTACGAATAACACCCCGTGCTTTTAAAACACTTTTTAGCAATTTAAATATCACCGCGATATTTTTGAACATATTCTTACGGTCGAAACCACTCACAGGTAACCCAATAATTTTGTATCCTGCAGCCGGAACTTTTTCCATTTCCATACGCCCCTCAGCCCCAACAAAAAGAATTTCGGCATCAGGTAATTTGCTTTTTAAAGCATTGGCAATGCTAATAGCCGGGAAAATATGCCCGCCTGTTCCTCCGCCGCTTATGATAAATTTATATGCCATTTTTTATTGAGTTTTAAGAGTTTTAAGTTTCAGATGCTTCAGAAGTTTCAGAAGTTATAAAAAATTTCATTATCATTAAAATTTCTTATTTGATCCAATTGCCTTTCAACATAAATTTTCTTGCTTGAGTAACTTTAGTTTGCTCAATATTTTTCATTCTTTTTCTTTTTTCTTTTTTCTTTTTTCTTTACTCTTTACTCTTAGATCTTTGTTCTTTGTTCTATTTCAATTCATCCAAATCCACTTCAGCAATCTCTTTTTCTTTAATCACAGGTTTTTCATTTTCTTCTTTTAACTGACGTGTGATCGCCAAAATTAATCCGAAATAAATGCAGGTAACCACAATCGAAGTTCCGCCCCTGCTGATTAATGGTAATGGCTGACCGGTTACGGGAATTAGACTTGTAGCTACCGCCATATTTATAAATGCTTGTATAACGAGCATAAGCGATAAACCAATAACGAGCACAGCCGGAAAAACCGTTGGACTTTTGGTTGCGAGCCGTCCTGCGCGATACAATAATATTAGGTAGAGCAAAATTACAAAAATACCACCAACCATCCCTGTTTCTTCAACAATTATTGCATAAATAAAATCGGAATAAGCTTGTGGAAGATAATCGCGCTGCACACTATTTCCTGGGAAAACACCAAAAATTCCTCCACGTGCCATAGCTATTTTACCATGCTGAACCTGCAAATTATCATCGTTTATTTCGTATTTTGCTTCCGCTGTTTCATCTTTACCAAAATGTTCATCTATACGATTGACCCAGGTATAAACTCTGTGAAAAAGTTTAGGAGTAGAAGCATTTTCAGGAATGGCTTTAAATATTGCAAACGTAATTCCACCCACCAAAACAAGTGAAGCAATTAATAAAGCCAGTTTTTTCCATGAAATATTGCCGATATACATCATTATAAATACCACCGTAAAAAGTAAAACGGCTGTTGAAAGATTTTCAAATAGAATAAGCAAGCAAATAACTCCCAAAAAAATTAGTGTCAGTCTAAAATAGACAGGTTCATCGTTTTTTGGGTTTTTAATTCGTGAAATAAAGTCGGCTGCAAGAACTATCATTGAAAGTTTTGCAATTTCAGAAGGCTGAAACTGTACACCACCAATTTCAATCCAACGTGAGGCATCGTTGGCAGATGTACCTCTAAACATCACCAGTATGAGCAAAATAATTGATACAATTGTTCCAAGATATGCAAAAAATCGTATCTGAAAAAATTTCAGAAATTGGATGGTAATAGCCAATGCTATTCCAAGCGATAAAAACAAGATATGTTTCAGTACCGGATCGTTATAACTTCGGGCTTTATATGCCAGGGTACTGCTGGCACTGTACATTTCCAAAACAGAAAATGCACATAGGAAAAAGAAAACCCACCAGATTACAGGGTCGCCCTTCAGATATTTTTTGATAAACGATTCCATTTAAAAATTAATTGCAATAAATAAAACACTATAGAAAAACATTGCACTTCAAGCTTGACAAAATGAGGTGCATAAGGAAATTGATTTCAGATTTCAAAGATTCCGCACACAGCTTTTAAACTGTTTACCACGGTCTTCGTAGTTTTTAAACAAATCGAAACTCGCACAACAGGGCGAAAGCAAAACGGTATCGCCCGGTTGAGCAATTTTATAAGCCTGATTTACTGCATCTTCCATCGATTGAACATCAACAATTATATCTTTCTTTCCATCGAAAAATTTATGGAGCGGAGAATTATCGACACCCAGGAAAATGAGAGCTTTTACTTTTTGGCTCACAAGTTCTTCAATTTCGGTATAATCGTTTCCTTTATCAGTACCTCCAAGTATCAGTACCACAGGCGTTTTCATACTTTGCAAAGCATACCAGCACGAGTTCACGTTGGTAGCTTTGGAGTCGTTAACAAAAACAACATTCCTTACTGTAGCCACATACTCGAGCCTATGTTCCACTCCCTGAAAATCTTTGAGCGACTCACGGATATTATCTTTTTTCACTTCGAGAATTGAAGCAGCAAGTCCGGCTGCCATGGAGTTATAGGCATTGTGCATACCTTTAAGAGCTAATTCTGTTGCAGGCATGGTAAAAATTGATTGTATGGTTTGAATTACAAGTTCGTTATTTTCAATGAAAGCTTTGGTTTTCTCACTCCGCTCACTCGCAAAAGGGTAAAGCGTTGACCTGATATTTCGTTTCGCAAGTTCAGCTTTTATCACCGGATCGTTTTCCCAATAAATAAAAGCATCATTTTCAGTCTGATTTTGTGTAATTCGAAATTTCGAATCGATATAGTTTTGAAACTGATAATCGTATCGATCTAAATGATCAGGTGTGATATTCAGCAAAATAGCAATGTCGGCTTTAAACTCAGTCATACCATCGAGCTGAAAACTACTGAGTTCAATTACATAATAATCGTAGTTACATGTAGCAACCTGAAGAGCCAGGCTATCGCCAATATTACCTGCAAGCCCTACGTTTAGCCCTGCATTTTTCAGAATATGATACACCAGCGATGTGGTGGTTGTTTTTCCATTACTTCCGGTTATACATATCATTTTTGCATTGGTATAACGGCCGGCAAATTCAATTTCCGAAATAACTGGAATTTCTTTTACCTTTAATTTCTTTACAATAGGGGCTTTATCAGGAATACCTGGACTTTTTATTACTTCATGTGCACTTAAAATAACATCTTCGGTATGTTGTTTTTCTTCCCATGAAATATTGTATTTGTTCAGCAGGTCCTTGTATTTAGACTTAATTTCCGACATATCGGAAAGAAAAACTCTGAATCCTTTTAGTTTTGCAAGCACTGCAGCTCCCGAACCACTTTCGCCTCCTCCTAAAATTACTATAAATTTATCTTTTGCATCTCCGTTCGAAATGCTCTCAGAATTTGAATTATATTTTTTTTCAATATTTTCCATTCATCATTTTTGTACTAAAGTAAATCGAAGAATTTTATCTGATTTTCAGCGTTATAATTGTAATAGCAGCTAAAATAACACCCACTATCCAGAATCGAATTACAATTTTTGATTCCGGAAGTGCCTGTAAAGGTTTTTGCAACAAGGCATCTATGCCAGCATTCCCTGCTTTTTGGAAATGATGGTGCAATGGCGACATTTTAAATATACGTTTTCCTTCGCCATAACGTTTTTTTGTATATTTAAAATATGAAACTTGCATTACAACCGAAAGATTTTCAACAATAAATACTCCACATAGTATCGGAATCAATAATTCCTTATGAATTGCAAGAGCAAAAACTGCAATAATACCACCCAATGTTAAGCTGCCTGTATCGCCCATAAAAACCTGAGCAGGATAAGCATTGTACCACAAAAAACCAATTGTGGCGCCAATAAATGCACCTGCAAAAATGAGCAACTCTCCTGTTCCGGGCAAGTACATAATATTAAGATATGCCGCGTACTTGATGTTACCTGAAACGTATGCCAAAATACCAAGTGTTATACCCATAATAGCCGAGGATCCTGTTGCCAAACCATCAAGTCCATCAGTCAGATTAGCTCCATTTGAAATGGCTGTAACAAGGAAAATAGCAACTGCAACAAACAAAATCCATCCATATTTTTGTGCATTTTCACCTGCCCATTTAAAAGCATCGGCATAATCAAGATTATTATTCTTAAAGAAGGGAATGGTTGTTTTTGTGGATTTTACATCTTTTTTTGCATATAGCACATTCTCAACTCTTTCATTATCACCTCTTTGCTCAATATTTTCACGTATAACAGCATCAGGACTAAGATACATAGTCAAACCCACAATCAGCCCAAGGCTTACTTGTCCGAAGATTTTGAACCTGCCGCTCAAACCTTCTTTGTTCTTTAGAAAAACTTTGATATAATCGTCGGCAAACCCAATAATACCTAACCAAATAGTAGTAATAATCATTAGTAAAGTATAGGTATTGTTCAGTTGAGCAAATAAAAGAGTAGGTATCAGAATTGCAAGTAATATTATTATTCCACCCATCGTAGGTGTACCTTTTTTACTCATTTGTCCCTCAAGACCAAGATTTCGGATAGTTTCTCCGATCTGTTTTTTCTGAAGATAATCAATAATACGTCTGCCGAAAAGTGTAGATATCGCTAAACCGAATATAAATGCCAATCCGGTTCGGAACGAAATGTAATTGAACATCCCCGCACCGGGAACATCAAAATACTTGTCGAGATAAGTAAATAAATGGTAAAGCATATTAATTCGGGTTTTTGTGTTTCGTGTTTTCTGCTTACTTGTTTACTCGTTCACTTGTAACCTTGTTTACTTGTAACTCGTAAGTTGTTTACTAATATTAAAAACATTTTATCACTTCTTCTCTATCGTCAAAGTGATATTTTACACCTTTAATTATTTGAAAATTTTCGTGTCCTTTACCTGCTATTAAAACTACATCGCCTTTTTGAGCTATAGCACAAGCTGTTTTTATGGCTTCACGTCGGTCAATAATTGTAAGACTTCTGGCTTTTTGTTCAGCATCAAGTCCATCGAGCATATCATTCAGAATATCTTGTGGTTCTTCAAATCGTGGATTATCTGATGTTAAAACGGCTTTCCAACTTCCGTTTACAGCTTCGCGCGCCATCATCGGTCGCTTCCCCTTATCACGGTTGCCTCCACAACCTACAACCGTTATCAATCTACCTTTGCCCTGTAAAATTTGATTAATTGCAGAAATAACGTTATTCAGTGCATCGGGTGTGTGCGCATAATCCACAACAGCTGTGTAACCTGTAGGAGCGTGCAATGTTTCAAATCTGCCTGAAACAGATTTAAGCGTGCTCAAAATTCGTAAAACTTCATTTTTATCCTGATCAAGCAACATAGCTGCTCCAAAAACAGCAGTAAGATTGGATGCATTAAACTTTCCAGTAAACGAAACATTTACTTCAGTTCCATTCATGTCGAGTAACATTCCTTCAAAACCATATTCGAGAATACGAGTTTTGAAATCGGCAATATTCTGTACTGAGTATGTATATTTCTTTGCTTTGGTATTTTGCAGCATAACCTGCCCGTTTTTATCATCTAAGTTGGTTAGTGCAAAAGCTCCGGGAGGCAAAGTATCGAAAAAAGTCTTCTTTGCTTTCAGATAATTTTCGAATGTAAGATGATAATCGATATGATCACGGGTAAGATTCGTAAAAATACCACCTTTAAACTGAAGTCCTTCAATCCGATGTTGACTAACCGAATGCGAACTTACTTCCATAAATGCATAGGTACATCCTGCATCTACCATTTGGCTAAGTAGTTCATTTAAAGCAAGAGCATCCGGAGTTGTATGTGTTGCTTCAATTTCAGTGTCGTTTACATAGTTACATACAGTTGACAGTAATCCTGTTCCATAACCCAAAGTCCGAAACATTTTGTATAATAAAGTAGCTATGGTTGTTTTGCCATTCGTTCCGGTTACGCCTACGAGTGTTAGTTTTGTTGAAGGATAACCGAACCATGCTGAAGCCAATCTTCCTAATGCAATAGCACTATCATTTACCTGAATATAAACAATATTCTCGTTTATTTGCAGTGGCAATTCTTCGCATATCACAGCTAATGCTCCGTTTGTAATAGCAGTTTCAATAAAACTGTGACCATCGACAGCTGTACCACGTGTAGCAACGAAAATATTACCGGGCAAAATTTTACGAGAATCGAACTGTAAACCGGTTATTACACATTCAGGAGATCCTAATAATCGTGTAATTTCTATATTTTTTATTAGTTCGGAAAGTATCATTTATGTAAAAATTTTCTTTTAATTGAAACTTAAAAATTATTTTAAAACAAGTTGTTGTATAACAGAATATTTAGTTGTCGAAAACAAGTTGAATTGATTGTCCTTTTGAGAATTTTGCTCCCGGATTAAGGTTTTGTGAAATAACTTTTCCTCTACCTGATATTTGAGCTTTAAGTCCTAGACTGTTAAGCAAATACAAAGCGTCTTTCGCACCCATTCCTTTTAAGTCGGGCATTAACTGAGTATTAATTTGTAACGGTCTAAATTGGTGAACTGAATCATTCAACTCAGGTTTTACCCATTCAGCATTCACAGTAGTATGCTTTACGTTAAGTAAATCCATCGCCTGAATACATGGTTTACTCAATCCAGGTTTAATTTCCGGAAAATGATTTATAACGAGCGTACTGTCTTTTGAAAAATCGGCTGGTGAAAACTCAGATTTTTTCAACATAACTTGTTCAGCAATACTTTTAAATACCGAGCCTGCCATTTTCCCACCTGATGGTGTTCCCCTATGTGGTTCACGTATAACCACAATGCATGAATACTGTGGATTATCAGCAGGGAAATAACCACAAAAGGAAAGTTGGTGGGTTTTCCCGCCTGCTTTATAACCTTGTTTCCCTTTTGAAATTTGGGCTGTTCCGGTTTTTCCGGCAATGCGCACGATGTTTGATTTTACATTGTGGGCTGTTCCTTTCTTCCCTTCAACTACACCTATAAGCACTTCCTGCAAATCTTTAATAGTTGAAGGTTTACAAATTGCAGGATTGATGATATCAGGTTCAAAAGTTTTCAGCACTTGTCCGTTTTTCATTAGGGCTTTAACAAATCTTGGACGCACAAATATGCCATTATTTGCAATTGAGTTATAAAAAGCAAGGGTATAAATCGGGGGCATCATAGTTTCGTAACCTACAGACATCCAAGCAAGTGTAGTTTTATACCACATATCAGGGTTTTTCTTTGGATGTTTTATCAATGGTTTTGCAGTTCCGGGAATTTCAAGATTCATCATATCCGCGATTTTCATCCGGTAAAGCTTTTCAACAAATTCTGATGGTTTTGCTCCATAAGCTTTCATTATGGTTTTTGATATACCCACGTTTGATGATGCATGCAAAGCTTCTGCAAGTGTAATAGTTCCATAACCCCCGCGATTTGCATTATGGTCGCGCATAGGTTTATTTGCAACGTACCAAATACCATTTCCGGTATGAATGGTATCTGTCAATTTTGCTTTTCCATCGTCGAGTACAGCCATCAGTGAAATAACTTTGAAAGTTGACCCGGGCTCAACTTTATCACTCACCACGCCATTTCGGTTTTCGGAATAAGAACCATCTTCGTTTTTTTGCATATTTACGATTGCCTTTACCTCGCCCGATTTTACTTCCATAAGTACTGCGTATCCGGTTTCAGCATCGTATGATTTTAAACTGTCAACCAGTGCCTTTTCAGCAATATCCTGAAAATCAACATCTATTGTAGATACAATATCAATTCCATCAACCGGTTCGACCTCTACAATATCCTGATATCTGTTGGCAACTTTGCGACGCGTACAAAAACCGGGAATTCCTACCAATTCCTTATTAAAATATAACTCAAGACCATTTTTACCTCCCTTTTGTTCATCGGCATAAATATCGCCGATAGTGCGCGAAGCCAATGAGCCAAAAGGTTTTACACGTTGTAACATTTCCTTGGTTAAAAGTCCACTTTTATAATTCCCCATGCAAAAAAGCGGAAGTTTGCGCAATTCTTTTAGTTGGGCATAAGAAATTCTTTTGGGATAAAGTTTCAGTTCAGCTTTTTTTTCTTCGAATCCTTTAACAAGCATTTGTTTGTATTCTCTTGCCGACTTATCGCCAAAAAACACAGATAAAGCCTGCGATACCGAATCGATTTTTTCATAGAAAAGTTTGCCCGAATCATTGTTCAAGGCAGGTACACGCATATCCATGTACACATAGTACGAAGGTATGGAACTTGCCATTAATCGGCCATCGGCTGAAAAAATATTTCCCCTGTTCGGTTTAACAATGATATCAGTACGTTTTTGTTTTTCGGCAACTTTAAGCCACTCATCACGCTCAATAAACTGCAACACTACAATACGATAAACTACACCCATAAAAAGAACGCAAATAAGGGCATACATTAATCCAAAGCGGAGGACAATATTTCGACGCTTTTCAGTCATTGAATTTTGCTGTCAGTGTTATTTTTCAGTTTTTTAGCTTATTAACAATCTCAGTTGTATCAATTATTATCGCCGGTTTTTTTGGCACTTTGAGGTCAATACCACGATCTTTTATCATCTGATTGATGTTTGATTCACGGGTAATGCGCATCAGTTGTGCCGAAATAGTAAGCGATTCGAATTTTACATCTTTAATTTTTTTTTCGAGTTCTATAATATTAAGCAATTGTTTTTCGCAGTAGAAACGATTATCAACGTAAAAAAACAGCAGTATAAACACTATAAATATCAGCGGAATTTGTTTCCTGAAAAACTTTTTTGTAAACATATTCCCGTTCACAAAATCGCGAAAACTGCTCGATTTAATCTCTGAAAGATCTTCGTTGCCTTTGATTTCGTTCAATATTTTCTTAAAAACTGACATTTCGTGTTCCGGGTTTCGTGTTTAGTGTTTGTTTCCTTGTTTCCTTGTTTCCTCAAATTAAATCAACTCTGCAATTCTCAACTTAGCACTTCGTGCACGGGGATTCCGCTTTATTTCTGCATCGGATGCAACTATCACCTTATTATTTACCTGACGCAGGGGAGCTACAATATTTCCATAAAAATCTTTTTCAATTTTTCCCTCAAAATTTCCGCTTCTGAAAAAGTTTTTTACCAGCCTATCCTCAAGAGAATGATATGTTAGTACTGTGATTCGTCCTCCTTTATTCAACATTTCAACGGAAGCAAGCAAAAGTGATTTCAAAACTTCCAATTCCTGATTAACTTCGATACGCAATGCCTGAAAAACACGCGCCATATCTTTCTTTTCTTTTTCACGAGAGAAATAGGGTTTCAGAATTTCAACAAGCTGAAAAATTGTTTCAATCGGTTCATTTGTCCTGCTTTGTGCTATCGTTCGTGCAATTTTACGGGCATTGTGCATTTCACCATATAAATAAAAAACATCCGCTAATTGCTCTTCTGTATATGTATTAATCAGGGTTTCGGCGGTGATTTTTGCAGCTGTGTTCATTCGCATATCCAGTTTCCCATCAAACCTGAATGAAAACCCCCGCTTCTCTTCATCAAAATGGTGCGACGACACTCCTAAATCTGCCAGCACACCATCTACTTTTTCTACTCCGTGATATTTTAGAAAGTTTTTCAGAAATCTGAAATTACTCCTCACAAAAGTAAATCGTGGGTCATCGGGCACATTCTTTAGCACATCCAAATCCTGATCAAAACCAAAAAGACGACCATTTTTGCCTAATCGCTTTAGAATTTCACGCGAGTGACCGCCACCTCCGAAAGTTACATCCACATAAATACCATCCGGTTTAATTTGCAGTCCATCAATGGTTTCGTTGAGCAAAGCCGGAATATGATAAACAGCATCTAATCCCTTTAAGGGATTTGTGTTTAAATTATCTTTATTTGTTTTGTTTTCTTCCAACATTGCCTGTCTACCTCATATAACTATTTATCTTCTTTCCGTCAGGTTTTTAGGATATTCTTATTTGTCATTTTTACTTTCAGCAAACGTGCAAAATCAGCCCTTGGTTTCATGCTTTCTTCGTAACGGGCTTTACTCCATAGCGCAAAACGGTCGTTCATGCCAACAAAAAGAACATTCCCGTCTTCGAGCCCCAAGGTTTGCAAATGCTTTTTCGAAAGCAAAACTCTGCCCTGAGAGTCAATTTCGAGCCATTCAGCATCAGAAACAAATTGCATTAACAACATCTGATCATCGGGATTCCACACGTCGAGACCGGCTTTTAAATCGTCCATCATTTTATTCCAAACATGCTCTGGATAAACTATCATGCAGTCATTTTCGGTATCTCTGCGCATTACAACACGATTCTTTTCGCCATCGGGCAAAAGTTTACGGTAAACGGCAGGAATAAAAATTCTGCCCTTTACATCTGCTTTAGCTTCGTATTTTCCGATAAATGTTGACATTACATTAGTGTACAATTTTTCAACGGTAAAAGTATAAAAAGAATTTCATATTCCCCACTATTCCCCACAAAAAATTTATCAACAGGTTATAAACACTTAAAGTGCATTTTGAATAGAATTATAAACAATTTACAAACAATTAAACAGAAGTTTTAAAATAAATATATTTCATTGATATGTTGGCATTTAAATACAAATATATTATATAAAAAACAAAATTGTACGTAAAGTGGGGAAAATTTTTAAAAAAAAATACACAAAAGAGAAAGTAGCACCAAAATTGAAGTAAAATTTGTTTCTACCGTGCAAGTTTGAATTGAAAATCTTAACCATTCAACACTGTACTTTTTTTTGTATGTTTGCATGCTGAAAAACGAAAAGTTAATAAATAAGCATATGAACGAACCAAAAACATCAAAAATTGATATTGAAGCAGCAGTAAAAGCCAAAGCTCCGAAAGCCAAGGTACCTCGATTTCTGATAAATTATCTTCGTAAAATTGTTCATGAAAAGGAGATAAACGATTTTTTGAGCAAAATTCCCGGCAGAAAAAATCTTGATTTCATGGAAAGTTCGTTTGATTTTCTCGACATCCACCTGAAGGTTGAAGGCGAAGAAAATCTGCCTCCAAAAGATGGAAAATATATTTTTGTAAGTAATCATCCACTCGGAGGACTTGATGGAGTGGCAATCAGCTATATCATAGGAAAAGCTTATGACGGAAAAATCCGGTTTATCTCAAACGATTTACTAAATAATCTTGAACCACTTCGGGAAATGATTATTCCGGTCAACAAATTAGGCGGACAAGCCAAGGAAAGCGCAGCCCGAATGCATGCGTTTTACGAATCGGAAAATCATCTGATGACTTTTCCTGCCGGCAAATGCTCCAGAAAAATCAATGGCAAGATCACTGATACCGAGTGGATGAAGAATTTTGTTGCCAAAGCTGTACAGTACAAACGCGATGTTGTTCCGCTTTATTTTGAAGGTCGGAATTCAAATTTTTTCTATAATCTGGCTAACCTTCGTAAATTTTTCAAAATCAAATTTAATGTCGAAATGATGTATCTGGTGGATGAAATGTTTAAGCAACGCGGTAAAAACTTTGTTCTTCGGATTGGAAAACCTATACCATGGCAAACTTTCGATAAAAGTAAGACCCAAACCGAATGGGCGCAATGGGTGAAGGAAGTAGTGTATAAAATGAAATAAAAAAGTTTATGTTTTGAAGGGTTTGAATGGTTTGTAGGTTTGAAAGTATGCGTTTCAAGTTGCTTGATTTTAATTGAATGTTTATTTGGTTTTCAAATCGTTATTTTTATACTAATTTGAGTTAGGGAGCTTTACTTTAAAAATCAAAGAAGTATTTACATAATTCGGGAAAGGAAATGCCCGCCTACTCGATAGAATAAAGATATCTACAATTCAAGCAGCCCTTCCGGTAAATGAAGATAAATCGTTCGATTAGCTTCATCAATACTTAAAATATAATCTTCGCTTACCGGAATCAAAATTTCGTTATCATCATCGCCAACCACAAAAAGATGATTTTCTGTTGAAGTATCAATAAATTTTACGATACCGATATTGCCATTTTTTTCATCAACAAGCGTGAATCCTTCATAAAATTCAAAATCATTTTGGGCAACAGGTTCTTCAGCTAAATATTTTTTTTCGATAAAAAGTGGCAAACCGTTAAGAATACGCGCATCTTCAGTTTTTTCAATATCTTCAAATTTAAGGAAACCTGTAGTGTCTGTACTGAAACGCATTTCCTCTATAAAAAACGGAACAGGAATTCCATCGACCTCTACAAACAAACAGGGAAGTTCTTCATCGAAAGAAATATCGGAGTTGAGAGTAAATGAAACTTCGCCCGAAAGCCCGTGCACTCTATTAATTTTTCCTAGCAGGAACAAACCGTTTTCGTTAATCATTTTTATTTTTTTAGTTACTGATAAACCTAAAAACAAAGGTATATATTTTACATGGATATAAAATGAATTTAATCCGGGTTTTTTGTCAATTAATATCTAATTTTTTGTCAAAATTTACACAAACATTTGAAGCAATTAGAATAATTTTGAAACTGCAAATTTATCACTACATCACAAGTGTTTATCATATCAAATCAAACAAAAAAATTCAAACAAACTCAATATACCGTCATGTATAGAAATTTTTTCGGAACAATTATTCTATCAATTATACTGATAAGTTTTGCATCATTCTCGAATGCACAAAAATACAAAAGCATTACGAACAATGAGATAAAGGCTTTTTACAAAAATTTACCCTTTGAAATGCCTTTGCTTAAAACCCCCAAATTTAAAAACAACGTTGTAAAAATCACAGACTTTGGAGCTGTTGGCGATGGTGTTACTCTGAATACAGATGCATTTACAAAAGCTATTGAAGAAGTAAGTAAAAAAGGAGGCGGCAAGGTAGTTGTGCCTTCGGGAATTTGGCTCACCGGACCGATAACATTGAAGAGCAATATAAACTTGTATTTGGAAAAAAACTCTCTTGTTGTCTTTTCTACTAATTTCGATTTATATCCAATTATCGATGCAAACTTTGAAGGATTGAGTACCAAACGTTGCCAGTCGCCAATTTCTGCTTTCGATGCCGAGAACATTGCCATAACAGGCTACGGAGTAATTGATGGCTCGGGCGATGCATGGAGACCTGTAAAGAAAGATAAACTTACAGAGCGACAGTTTAAAAATTTCGTCAATAGCGGTGGAGTTTTGAGTGCAGATAAAAAAATGTGGTTCCCATCCCAAGGTTCGTTAAAAGGACAAGCTATGTGTGTTGATCAAAATGTCCCTGTAGGGCCGCAAACTGATGCTGAATGGATGGAAATCCGCGATTTTCTTCGTCCTGTAATGGTAAGTTTTGTCCGCAGTAAAAATATTTTGCTCGAAGGTGTAACATTCCAAAATTCACCGGCTTGGAATATACACCCTTTTATCTGCGAAAACTTGATAATAAACAACATAACAGTACGTAATCCATGGTATTCCCAAAACGGCGATGGTATTGATGTAGAATCGTGCAAAAACACATTGATTGTAAATTCGAAATTCGATGTCGGTGATGATGCCATTTGCATGAAATCAGGTAAAAATGCCGAAGGTCGCGCACGTAACATACCTACCGAAAACGTAATTGTAAATAATTGTGTTGTGTATCATGGGCATGGCGGTTTTGTAGTCGGCAGCGAAATGTCAGGAGGAATCCGGAATATTAAAGTAACTAATTGCGACTTTATCGGCACTGATGTAGGATTGCGGTTTAAAAGCAATCGCGGACGAGGCGGAGTAGTGGAAAACATATATATTTCAAATATTATAATGAAAGATATTCCTACCGATCCTCTATTATTTGATTTATTCTATGGCGGTAAAAGTGCCATCGAGGCTGAAGATGATGAAACTCCAAGCATTACAACGAATGGAATTCCTACGGTAAACGAGGAAACACCTTCGTTCAGAAATATTTTTATTGAGAACATAATTTCTTCCAACTCGAATCGCGCAATGTATTTCAATGGTTTACCCGAAATGAAGGTTGACAATGTGAAGGTAAAAAATTCAGTATTCTCTTCTAAAATTGGTGCTGTAATCAACCAATCAACCAATGTAGAATTAAAAGATATAATAATTAACAACAAAACCGGTGATAATGTTGAGATACAAAATGTTGACAATGGAACTTTTATCAACATTACTGACCGCAACGAAAAACCCGGACGCATTAAACAATCAGGCAAAAACACCAATATCGTGATTAAAAATTAATCCACAGTTGATACTTTAGGAAAAAACGCAAAGCTTACTTACAATTTTAAGTATCTTTGCGTTTTCTCATTTAACGTATAATTTCTAAAAAAATATGAAAACAAAACTAATTTTTGTATTAATTTGCTTTACAACAGTTTATTTACAATCAGCAAACCAAGTATTTACAATTAAGAATCCAACAGATAAAACGATGGAAAATGTACCCGTAGTACTGAAATCATCTCAAATAAAAAAAATTGCTGCATCTAAACTTTCGGGCACTGCAGTATTTTTGAACGGAAAACAAATCAGCAGTCAGGCTGACGATTTGAATAAAGATGGATTAATTGATGAAGTGGTTTTTCTTATCGATTTAAAATCGAAAGAATCCAAAAAAGTCACACTGAAAACTATTTGCGAGAAAAAACGCATTAAGTTTCCTGCCGAAGTTTATGCCGATTTGATTGTCAAAGAAGCCGATGGTTCACATAAATTTGTAACAGAAATGTCATCTACAAAAAACGATATGTACAACAAAATGCATCATCACGGTGTAGCATTTGAATCAACTTTAATGGCATATCGAATTTATTTCGACAATAAAAGCACGATAGATATTTACGGAAAAAAGAAACCGCAACTCGAAATTGCTGCAACGGGCTGGTATCCTACAGATGAACAATTAGCAGCTGGTTATGGCGATGATATTTTATTAGTTTCGGGTTGGGTTGGAGTAGGCACAGTTAAAGGTTTTGATGGCAAAAAGATGCTGCACATTGAAAAGTTCGACAAGCGTACGCAACGTATTGTTGCCTCAGGAAACCTCCGAACCATTGTTGAAAGCGAAGTTACAGGATGGCAATATGAAGGAAAAAAGATAGATATAACTGTTCGATACACACTTTATGCGCGACACCGCGATGCTATTTGTGAAATATCAACATCAGAAGACGTAAATCAACTTGCAACAGGAGTTCAACAAATTGGCGGTGGTGAACTGTTAAAGTCAAATACGCTTGTCGGTTCATGGGGAACTTATTTTCCTCAACCCGATTCAATTAAATACGGAAAAGAAACTGCAGGTCTGGGAGTTTATCTTCCTGAAAAATACAAAGGAAAACAGTTTACCGATGGAGTTAACAACCTGATTGTTTTTCCTGTAAAAAAAGGTGAAACAGTAAAATTTCACTTAACAGCATCATGGTTAAAAGAAGAAAATACTCAGATTACAAATGCCGAAAAGTTTTTTGCGTATCTGAAGGAATGGAATTACTCTTTCGAAGAAATAATTATCAAATAAAAGTGCTCTAAAACTTGGTGTTAAAATCAAAAACCTGACAAGTTTAATCGCCTGTCAGGTTTTTGATTTTTTTTATTCTAAAACTTCATTATCGTGCATTTCTTTCATAAAGGCCACAAAATCATTTTTCCGGTCTGAATCCATCCATTCCAAACTGCGTCGCGGATGGCGATTCAGTGCTCCTGAAATGAGATATGGGATATGATATCCCCAATCAATGTCTTTTTGCATAGGGTGAACATAATCCTGAATTGCTTGTAGCAACGGCAGTAATCTGTATTTCGGATTTTTCAGGAACGCAATCAGAATTTCGATGGGACAATTTCCCGCACCGCGTCCTAATCCAAGTAAAGTAGCATCGAGCATGGTACAACCTTCCATTACGGCAGTGTAAGTGTTCGACATTGCCATTTGCATATTGTTATGTGCATGAATACCAATTTCCTTTCCGGGTAAAGCAGCTATATATTTGCGCACCAAATGCTGAATTGACTCAACATACATACTTCCGAAACTATCAACGGCATAAAATACTTTTACTCGCGATTTGGCAATATCTTTTAGCGCTTCGTCCAATTCATGCTCGTTTACCGTAGAAACTGCCATCAAGTTGATGCAAACTTCGTAGCCTTTATCCATACAATGATGTGCTAAGGCAATGGCTTTATCCACCTGATGCACATAACATGCCACACGAATCATATCAAGTAAACTTTCGGAGGCCATAGGAATATCTTCCAAATCGATACGGCCAATATCAGCCATTGCAGAAAGTTTAAGGTTGGTTTCGTTTTTGCCAACAATACGTTCAAGGTCTTTCTGATGACAAAATTTCCATGGGCCGTAAACTTTGCGGTCGAATGCTTTTTCACTGCTCAGGTAACCTATTTCCATATAGTCAATACCCGCTTCTACACATGCATTATAAACTCCACGAACAAAATCGTCGGAAAACTGCCATTTGTTCATTAATCCACCGTCGCGTACGGTGCAATCCATTACTTTAATTTCCTGTTTATACATAATTTTGCGTTTACCCCTAACCCCTAAAGGGGAATGAAGTTAGTTTTATTTGAATATTCTTTTATGTTTAAAAAATCTTTGAAAAGTTATTTTAGATTCACCTTAGGGGTTAGGGGTTATTTTTTTCAGAATTTCCATCTCCTTTTTTATATTGTTATCAATCAACAATCTGTACATTGCTTCAAAAGTCGATTTATCCAATCCGGCTTGTTCTGCCCATTTTCCTCTCAATTCAATTACTTCATCTTTTCTGCCCTGTGCCACAACGCTTTCACTGTTAGTTTTGTATTTTACTATTTCACGAACATAATCAAATCGTTTGGAAAATAATGAAATTATTTCCATGTCTACCATGTCAATTTGCTCGCGTATTTCTTCTTTTGAAACACAATCGTTAGGTTGTTTAGTTTGAATAGTCTGCATTAAAGATTATAATTAATAAATCACACAAAATAGTGGTTTTGTTTCGGAAAATAAAATAAAAAGGCTTCAATTCTATCAAATTGATACTATAAAAAGAAAATGAGATTTTTTTATACAATAGATTTTATTTCGATTAATATTATATATCGCTGTTATTCAGCGTGATTCTTAAA
>CAYNGF010000051.1:0-23640 GCA_964396515.1 uncultured Paludibacter sp. | reverse complement strand
GAAACAAAAGATATGATATATCAAAAACCGTTACCATCTTCAGGAGGTACTCCTACATGGATATGGGACAACCAAATTGATATGAAAAATACGGGTGTAGAATTAGATCTAAATGTTGTTCTGTTTAAAAATCGTGATATTAAATGGGATGTTGCATTAAATCTTACAACATATAAAAACGTATTAACTAAAGTTCCGGACGATAAAGATCCGAAAGGATACGTAGCAGGAGCATATTGGAGAAAAGTTGGCGGCTCATTGTATGACTTTTATACCTATGAATATGCCGGAGTGGATCCAACGAATGGTAAAGCCATGTGGTACAAAGATGTAACTAAAAAAGATGCAAATGGAAATGATGTAACAGAAAAAGTTACAACTACTGTTTATGCAGAAGCAAAACGATATGAAACAGGAAAATCGGCATTGCCTGATTTCTATGGAGGTTTATCTACAAATTTAACTGCTTATGGTTTTGATTTTGGTGCCCAAACTGCATTCCAGATGGGTGGTTGGGTAAACGATGTAACCTATCAACGACAGATGAGTGGTGGTACTACCGGTTCTAACTGGAATAAAGATATTTATAAACGCTGGACTCCAACCAATACGAATACTGATGTGCCGCGCGTTTCTATCAGCGACCAAAATGCAAATGCAGCTTCAACTAGATTCCTAATAAGTGCTTCATACTTCAATATCAAAAATATTACCTTAGGTTATACATTGCCAAAAAAAGTTCTTAACACAGTAAAAATTGACAACGTTAGAATTTATGCATCGGCAGATAATTTATATTTATTAACTGCACGGCAGGGGCTTGACCCTCGGCATACTTTTAGCGGGACTAATTACGAAGGTTCGTATTCAGCACTTCGTACCACATCTTTGGGCTTAACTGTTAAATTTTAATTTATAAACAAATCAGTATATGAAAACAAATAAAATATTTCTTTTTTTACTCGGTATTGTCATGTTTGGTACATCATGCACCGATGACTTTATGGAAGTAAAAACCACAGCAAATCTTACTTCGGTAGATGCTGCTCGTGCAATGGAAGCTGATCCTTCAAAACTTTCCGGCTTTGTTGATGCAATTTACAATCGAATGGTTGAGTGGAACCTAATGGGTACCGGTGCGCATGATTCTTTTGGTTTTATGGCTATACTTCATGCTACAGATATGATGACAGAGGACATTGTAATGTCAAAACTTTCACATTTCCGTTATGACTATGCACTCGATAATAGAGAATGGAATTATCGTCGAACAAATATGATTTGGACTTATTTGTACAGTGTAATATCAGGAGCAAACAATGTTCTTGCACTTACAAGTGCTGAATCAACTTCTCCCGACATTTTGGCTTACCGAGGTCAAGTTCTAGCACTCCGTGGAATGGCTTATTTTTATCTGATTCAAATGTATCAAAAGTTATATCCAATTTCTACTTCTGGTACTTTGCCCGGAATACCATTATATTATGCTGGGAACGAAGGTAAAGAGAATAATTTAGGACGAACCCCTGTTTCGGAAATTTTGGCACAAGTTGAGTTAGATCTAACTACTGCAGTTTCAAATCTTCAAGGATGGAATCGTAGTACCAAGAACCAGATTGATTATTCTGTGGCTAATGGGTTATTAGCTCGTTATTATATGTTAACTGAGCAATGGGCAAAAGCTGTCGATGCTGCACGTTTGGCTCAGGCTAATTATCCTGTTATGACTGCCAATCAGACTAAAGATGGCTTCATGTCATTAAATAATTCTGAATTTATGTGGGGTTACGATCATAATACAGAAACATCAACAATTTATGCATCATTTTTCTCACATATTTCTAATCTAACATCAGGTTATGCAGGCTTGCAATATGCACCTCGCTTAATTGATAAAAGATTATATGAAACTATTCCTGCAACCGATGTTCGCAAAACATGGTTTCAAGACGAAACAGGTTCTATTGTTGTAACAACAAATGTAGATGCGTCAGCTACAGGTTGGAAATTACCTTATGCTAATTTGAAATTCGGTTCCGATGGTGCATTTACACAAGATTATTTGTATATGCGTGGTTCAGAAATGGTTTTGATTGAGGCAGAAGCATTGGCGCATCAAGGCAAAGGTGGTGAAGCTGCCGTAGCACTTAAAAAGCTAATGGAAAAACGTGATTCTTCTTGGAATAAATCAACTGTTACAGTTGATGAAGTTTGGATGCAACGGCGCGTTGAATTATGGGGAGAAGGATTTGCGTATTTCGACCTGAAACGACTCAACAAAGGCATCGACAGAACTTACGCGGGTTCAAACCACGAAGGATCAAACAAACTTGTCGTACCTGCAGGCGATAAACGATGGATTTATAAAATCCCTCAAAGTGAAATTCAGGAAAATGCAGCAATTTCCGAAGAAGATAACAATGAATAAAAGCGCTCATGCTATTTATTATTAAATAATTGAAAATAAAATAATATGAAAAAGATATTTAAATCATTAGCATATATGCTGGTAATTGCAATTGCATTTTCCGGTTGTAAAGAGGAAGATATATTGAAATCTACCTACGATTATGTTCCCAATCCTGCAAATCTACCCACCGTAACCCTTAGTGTTGGTGAAGTTACAGGTGCATCTGTAGAATGTACCGGAACTGTTACTTTCAAAGGAGATACAACTTATATCGAAAAGGGATTTGTTTGTGCAACTGACTTGAGTTTTAAAAATGGAGTTGTTTCTAAAAGTGTAAAAGGGAGTGTATTTAAAGCTGAAGTAACAGGTCTTAAAGAACTTACTGAATATTATGTGGTGTCCTATATTATTACTAAAGATGGTGTTGCTTCGAGCGATGTAAAAATATTTACAACGCCAATGCTTAAAAATCCTTTGGCAGATTTTGCGGGTGTTTATGTTCAAAGCGATTATAAGTATGCAGATGAATCTCTTGAAGCAGCATATAATGTAGAACTTGTTGAAATTCAGGGGAATACCAAACAAATGAAATTGAAAAATTTCTGGGATGGAGGTGCAGAAATAATAGTTGATTTTGATTTGGCTAATAAAAAAGTATCCATAGCTAATAGTCAGGTTATTTACGTTTCTGGTCAATACGGTGACACCAAAGCACTACCATATAATGGCAGTGCAGTATCAAATACACCGCTAATTGGTACCATAGGTGTGAATGGAGAAATTACATTTGATTCATGGAGTGCTCAGGTAACTGCAGGATCATTCGGTCGTTACAAAAAATCAACATTAGTTCCGGCTACTAATACTTTAGCCGGTGTTTATACAGAAGTTGACTATAAGACTGATGGAAGTGTTGACGCAACTTACAACGCAGCTATTGTAATATCACCTGTGCCAGGAGAACTAAATAAAGTAAAAATTAAAAACTTTTGGGATGGAGGTGACTTTCAGATAGAAGCTATAATGGATTTTAATGCCAAAAAATTTACAATAGCACCACAAATAATATATAAAAGTGCTCAATATGGTGATTGTTATATATATTCTCTGAATGTAGAAACAAATACAGTAAATAAAACCGCACTCATAGACGGTACACTTGAAAATGATGGCAGTTTAACTGTTGGTTCTTGGGCCGCCGGAGTAGAAGCAGGCTATTTCGGAAAGTATTTGAAATCAACTCTAACTAAAGCTCCTCCTGCTTCAATTAGATCAAAAATGAAACTCATAGATAAAAGTGAACCTGTTAAAACTTTTGTAAAACAAGAATTTTTCAGATAAAAATTAACTTTTCATTTCAAAGGACTTTCGATCATTCGAAAGTCCTTTTTTATTGTGCGCCGAGCATGGCGAGTATATTTGACGGTTCAAGTCCGTTATGGGGGCTATCAGTTGCCAACCATTAGCTCAAGGCAAGGGTGTCCATCGTGAGGTGGAATCTGAAGGAAGCCGGCGGCAAATTTGACTACGTCGATTTTCAATTCCGGTCGGAGGAATACGAACATTATCAGGCACAAACTGTGGATAAGTCTGCCAAACAAGACAAAATCCAATAAACTGAGCGGAAACAGTATGTGTAAAAGGTAGATGGATTGGGAGTAGATGACCTCCTCGACTATTTTCGAACCCACAAAGATGAATTGCTACAATCCATAATCAGGGGAAAATACAAACCTAACCTAGTTAGACGAGTAGAAATACCCAAAGAAGGAGGGAAGAAACGACAGTTAGGAATTCCTACTGCTGCGGATAGAGTTATACAGCAAGCCATTGCGCAAATACTATCACCCATTTATGAGCCACTTTTCTCCAACAACAGCTATGGATTTCGTCCCAAACGGAGTGCACACGATGCTTTGAAACAATGCCAGGATTACATAACAGCGGGGTATAAATACACTGTTGATATGGATTTGGAGCAATACTTTGACACAGTAAACCACAGCAAGCTGATAGAAGTATAATCAAAGACAATCAAGGGTGGTCGTGTCATTTCGTTGATTCATAGATATATGAATGCTGGAGTGCTAGAGAATGGAAAGTTTGTAGAAACCAAGATAGGTGTACCACAGGGCGGTAATCTAAGTCCACTTTTGAGCAATATCATGCTCAATGAATTGGACAAAGAATTAGAGCGTCGTGGACATAAATTTGTGCGATACGCCGATGACTGTATGATTTTATGCAAAAGTGTTACTTATTCTTCTCAACTTATTATCGCTCTGTTCGTGTGTAAATTAAGAAACCGCCGTATACCGAACGGTACGTACGGTGGTGTGAGAGGACAGAGGCTGTCTCATAAGTCACTATACAATTTCATAAAGTTATAAATTGTAAGTAGAGTATTGAATAATTCATTTTTTGAACGTAAAGTCGCTAAGGCACAAAGCCGCAAAAATAATTATCTTCGTGTCGTTGCGTTCAGAAATATTTCTTACAAATTGTAAGAAGGTTGTACAAAAATTAACTTATGAGATAGCATCTTCCTACTCAATTCGAACAATGTAAGTAATATCGAGATAATAAATTTGATAAATTTTTTTAGGGACTTATTATATTATCTTTTCACACAAATCGAAGTCATTATTTTGTGTTTTAATGAGTTTTGTACATGAGTTATATGTATGAATATCAAATATATATAATTAAATATAGCATTAATTCTTCAAAAATAACGTTAGAATAATAAAAAATTAAAATGAAGCATGAATAAAAAGTGAATAAAAATTTATATGGTTTTATTTTAAGAGTATTTGTTTTTTCCAAACAAAAGTTTATATTTGTTCCCGAAATTTTATGAGAGAGTCAATTTTTTAGTCGTAAACAAATGATTAACAATCAAAATGTAAATTTATGAGAAAACTAACGTTCTTTTTAGCCTGTCTTTTTCTGATAGGCGTAGGTTTGGTTAATGCTCAACAGCGATCTGTAACAGGAAAAGTTACTTCTGCTGATGATGGACAGCCGATTATTGGAGCAACAGTTATGGTTAAAGGCAGTACAACTGGAACCATAACAAATTCAGATGGTAATTTTGTACTTACCGTTCCTTCAGGTTCAAAATCCCTTGTTGTATCTTACGTAGGGATGAAGTTATTGGAAGTGAATCTTACAAACTCTTCAGTTTATAATGTGCAATTACAATCCGATGCAATTGGCATTGAAGAAGTTGTTGTAGTGGGTTATGGAACACAGCTGAAGCGAGATGTAACAAGCTCAATTTCGAAAGTTAAAGGTAACGAACTTGCAGACAAAGCCAGTCCGAGTTTTGTTCAACAGTTAGCAGGACGCGCTGCCGGTGTTCAGATTACTCAAAGTTCTGGTGATTTGGGAACACCTCCTAATATTCGTATTCGTGGTGTGAATACTATTTCTTCAGGTTCCCAACCTTTAATTGTTGTAAACGGAGTGCCGGTTACATCGGGAAATATTGGAGGTTCATATACTAATAATAATCCCCTTGCGGATATAAATCCATCTGATATCGAATCTATTGAAATATTAAAGGATGGAGCTGCCACAGCAATTTATGGTTCAAGGGCATCGAACGGAGTAATACTTGTTACAACAAAAAAAGGTACGGTACAGAAAACAAAGGTAACTTACGATGGTTGGTTTGCCAATTCAAATGCTACTAAATTGTACGATTTGCTTAATGCTCAACAGTTTGTAGAAATTGCCAATGAAAAATATGCCAATATCGGAACAACAACTAAGAATGCCGTTATGGATGCTGACGGAACTAATACAAACTGGAATGATCATGTTTTTAGAACTGGTTTTCAACAAAATCATAATTTTTCGGTAGCAGGCGGAAATGATGAAACGCAATTTTACATGTCAGCAGGATACAGCAATCAGGAAGGTATCGTAATCAACAACAATTTTAGCCGTTACACATTTAATGCAAGTGTAGATCAGAAATTGTTTAAATGGCTAAAAACCGGATTTTCACTCAATGGTTCCTATCAGAATAACTCCGGACCTATAAAAGGAACAAATAGTTTGTCCGACAATATGTATGCTGTAACTCGTATGTTGCCCAACGTAAAAGTTTACGATGAAACTCATCCAACTGGTTATAATATTGATGTAACAAGTCCTAAAAGTTTGGGACGCGGTGCCAACCTTATTCCTATTGACCTGACTGTGCCAAACATAGTTTGGGTTTTGATGACCAACGTTCAAAAAAATGAATCCTACCGTGTAATGCCAACAGCATATTTGGAATTAACTCCGGTTAAAGGACTTGTAGTAAAATCATTAATTGGTTCTGATATTTCTTTGTTGGATAATTTATATGCGTGGTATCCTCAAAGTGGTGATGGACAAGGCTATAAAGGGTTGATTAGTGAAACTAATTACACTCGTAAACGCTGGACATTCCAGAATGTGGCAAACTACAAAACTACAATTGCAGATGATCATAATATCGATTTAACAGGAGTAGCTGAATGGTCAAAATATACCTATCGCTCAGTTAATGCTGGTGCTCAAGATATGTCTTCATCATTCTTTATGCCCTATATAATTTCAAGCACTTATAACACTCAATCATCCGGTGGTGGCTTTACTCAAAATGGTATTGCTTCATATATGTTGCGTGCAAATTATAACTGGAAAAACACAGTTTATGCAGGAGGTTCCTATCGTCGTGATGGGCTATCAAAATTGCCTAAAAACAATCGTTGGGGAGATTTCTACGGAGGTTCTGCAGCAGTGCGTTTATCAGGTTTCGATTTTTGGGAACCAATTAAAGAGTATGTTAACGATTTTAAACTCAGAGCAAGCTATGCTCAGGTAGGAAACGATGATATTGGAAACTTTGCTTATTTGGATCAGTTTTCTTCGCAATTATATGGTAGCCAAACTGGTATATCCTACTATACAACCGGAAATCCAAATCTTCGCTGGGAAAAACAAAATATACTCGACTATGGTTTCGATATGGCTTTGTTCAACAGGGTAAATGTTTCATTTGCTATGTGGAAAAAAGTGAATACTGATATTGTGCTGGATGCCCCTACACCTCCTTCATTAGGAATTCCTTGGAATGTAATCAGCCAGAACATAGGTTCAGTTGAAAATAACGGTATGGAAATTGAAATTGGTGGAACTGTATTTAAAAACAAAGATTTTTCCTACAATGCATCCCTAAATTTCTCAACTCAGCACAACAAAGTAACTAAACTTATATCGGATATGAAATATGAACATTACATAATCCGTGAAGGTGAATCAATGCGTTCTTTGTATGGATATATCTATAAAGGTGTAAATATGTCAAATGGATTCCCATTGTATCAAAAGGCTGATGGCACAATAATACAAGGAAATCCTAATGACAGTAAATATTATGTGTATAATGCTGATAGCCCTGCAACTCTTGGTGCTGTAACTACACTTTCAGCCGATGATAAGAAAGTGCTTGGTAATACAATACCCACTTGGTTTGGTGGATTTGACAATACATTAAAATATAAAAATTTTGATTTGAATATTTTCTTCCGCTTTTCAGGAGGTAACAAAATTGCCAATGTTACTCGTAGAGACCTTATGAACATGTATTTCCAGAATAATGGTACTGAAATTTTGGGTCGTTGGAAAAGCGCAACTGAACCCGGAAACGGACAGGTGCCAATTATACAATATGGAAGAGGTAATTTCCTGAATCTTGAATCGGATGGATCTTCGCGCTGGGTTGAAGATGGCGATTTCCTGAAACTGCAAAATGTTTCGTTAGGATATACATTACCTAAGAGTATAGTTAATACGCTTACCCTTTCACAGGTAAGATGCTACATACAGGCACAGAACGTTTTTACAATTACAAAATATACTGGATTGGATCCTGAAGTATATACTCAGACAATGGGAGTGGACTGGAATGGTAATCCTCAACAAAGAAGTCTAACTGTTGGTTTGAATGTAGTATTTTAATCAATTAATTTTTAATAATTATAAAAATGAAAAGAAATAAATTAAATATAATTGCAGGTATTGGCATAATTGCTACAGCAATGTTCATATCTTCGTGCAACGAAGATGTTCTTAATCTTATGCCTAAAGATACCGTAGGTTACGAAGATGCATTCAATACCCCGGCACTGTGCGAATTATCGATGGTAGGATGTTATGATGCTGCTCAAAGTGGTTACTATCCGGGTAACAATCAACGTAGAGGTTATCCTTTTGGAGCTGCTTCTACGGAACAGGGCGACATGCGTGGTGAAGATATGCTTAACGTTCAGGCTTTTTTTGCTATTACTTACGGAAGTACATACGGTACTTCTTCACCCAACGGTCAGGCACATTGGGAATGTACTTACCAAATGATTAATAAAATTAATATTTGCATTGAAGGATTTCAGTTGGCTGCATCAAAAGGAATTATAACTGCGGAAAAAGCAAAAGAATATGAAGGTGAAGCCAGATTCCTTAGAGCGTTAGGGTATCATGAATTATTGATTCATTTTGCTCGTCCTTACAAGGAAACTGCAGATGGCTCACATTTAGGTGTTCCTTTAAATTTAGTTCCAATCAATTCAATTGAAAAGGTTGAAGCTGCAAAAAGTGCCGGACGTGCTACTGTGAAACAGGTATATGACCAAATTATTGCTGATTTAGATTATGCAGAAACAAACCTTCCGGCTGCAAAAGCTACTAAGGCACTTAGTATTTCAAGAGCAACAAAGGGTGCTGCTATTGGTTTGAAAACTCGTATTTATCAACATTTAGGAGATCAGACTAAAGTGAAAACTGAAGCTGCAAAAATAGTGAATGCAACTTTTGAAAGTCCAATTGGAGGTTATAAACTAACAACTGAGCCAAGTGGACCTTTTACTTCAAATAGCAATAATACAGAATCGATGTTTTCAATTGAAAATACTGAACTTGATAATGCAACAGTTAACGGTTCTCTTTCACAATTTTACTCAAGTGTTCGCTCGTTAGTTTGTTTAAGTCCAATTTTGTATAACGAAGCAAAATGGCTTGCTACAGATAAACGCAGAACTCAACTTATTGCTTATAGCAATGCTTATTCAGCACGTCACCTTTACTGGGTTGATAAATATAAAGCACGTGAGAAAATGTCAGACTGGACACCAATACTTCGATATGCTGAAGTGTTATTGAACTATGCTGAAGCAGAAGCAAGAACAAACGGGAAAACGCAACTTGCAGTGGATCTGTTGAATAAAGTGCGTAATCGATCGGTTACTGAAGCGGCAAATCAGTTTACTCTTGCAAGTTTTGCTACAACTGAAGATTTAATGAAGGCAATTTTGATGGAACGTCGTATCGAATTTGTTGGAGAAGGCCGTCGTTGGGCTGATATTCACAGGTTGGCTAAAGACCCTGTATATTTTGTAGCTGGAAATACCGGTGTTTCGGGTGTACCAGCAAAAGTTGCTACCGGTAACGTGGCTGCCAACTCATGGAATGCTGCAAGTGGTGTGGTTGATGCAGCTATTCTTAAAGTTTTACCTTATGATTATTCCGATAAAAGATATGTATTCCCGATTCCTGATTCAGAAACCTCAACAAATCCCAAGTTAAAAGAACAGCAAAATCCGGGTTGGTAAAACGAAAATAAATTATTAATAATTTTAATTCTAAGTAGGCATTTACAGTTTTGTAAATGCCTCTTTTTTTTGGCATATTACAATTTGATTTTATTATTGATTTATTTCTACTACAAACAAATAATATCATTTTAAATATATGAATAATTACTAACATACTTATTTTGATAATCATGTTTTTTTGTTTTCTATGTAAAATGATAAGCTATAAAAAATTTATTTCGAAAAATATCGATAATTCTTTCAAATTATTTTATTTTATGCTGAATATGAGTAAATATGACGTTTTAAAAGATTATTTTATGTTTTTGTGAAATTTGTATATTTATAGCAATCAATAGATTATTACATAATTATTGATTTTTTTTTCATTTCGTAAGCGATTGCTATTGTTTTTTAAATTTCAATAGTTTATTTTTGCAAACTTGTTATTTCAATTATATTGAAAAATCGCTAAAAAAAGATTAATAATCAAAAAGTAAATTTATGAGAAAACTAACGTTCTTTTTAGCCTGTCTGTTTTTGATAGGCGTAGGTTTGGTTAATGCTCAGACACGAAGTATAGCCGGTAAGGTAGTTTCGGCTGAGGACGGAGAGCCAATTATCGGAGCTTCGGTTATGGTAAAGGGAACTCAAACCGGTACTATTACCGATGTAAAAGGGCAGTTTACCCTTTCGGTACCTGCCAATGCTACTACACTTTGGATTTCGTACGTAGGTATGAAAACTCAGGAAGTAGAAGTAAGAAACAATATTACCGTTAGACTTGAAACCGACACAAAAGTTATCGATGAAGTTGTGGTAACTGCTTTGGGTATTAAAAGAGACAAAAAAGCTTTAGGGTATTCGGTACAGGAAATTTCGAATGATATTAATAATGTAAAAGAATCTAACATTGTTAATGCTATTTCAGGAAAGGTTTCCGGAGTACAAATTAAGCAATCAAGCACGATGGGTGGTTCAGCCAATATTTTAATTCGTGGTAATAAATCATTTTTAGGCAATAATCAAGCATTATTCGTTATAGATGGAGTTGCATTTGATAACAGTAGAACAAATACCACCAATCAGGTAGAAGGTTGGGGTGGTTACGACTATGGAAACGCAGCATCAGATATAAATAGCGAAGATATCGAATCTGTTTCGGTTCTGAAAGGTGCAGCTGCTTCTGCTTTATATGGTTCAAGAGCAGCAAATGGAGTTGTGTTAATAACAACCAAAAAAGGAAAAGCACAAAAAGGTGTTGGTGTTTCTGTAAATTCGGGTATATTATTCACTTCAGCTGATAAATCTACTTTACCAAAGATTCAAAAAGAATATGGTGGAGGTTATGGTCAATATTATGATGATCCTTCGGGTTATTTCTTTTATGAAGATGTTGATGGCGATGGCACTCCCGATTTAGTAGTTCCAACATCAGAAGATGCTTCTTGGGGCGCAAAATTTGATGAAAATTTAAAGGTGGTTGATTGGATTGGCTTAGATCCTTTAGATAAAACTAATTTTGGACGTAAAGTTCCTTGGGTTGCGGCAAAGCATGATATTCGTGATTTCTTCGAAACAGGAATAAAATTTAACAACAATATCGCATTAACCGGAGGTAATGATAAAGGCAATTATCGCGTTTCATATACAAATATGTCTGAAACGGGAATTATGCCTAACAGTAAAATGTCGAAAAATACTATCAACTTTGTAGGTTCTTACAATTTTACACCAAAATTTTCGGTAGAATCTAATATAACTTATAATGTAGATGACAATGTGGGTCGTTATGGAACTGGATATGACCCAGGAAACCCAATGCAATCGTTAGGACAATGGTTCCAAACAAATGTTGATATTTTGGATATGAAAAATTATTACAAATCAGCTAACGGAACTCAACGTACATGGAATTATAGTTATGTAGATGATTTAAGCCCAATATATCACAACAACATTTATTGGACAAGGTTGGTAAATTATGAAAATGATGGAAGAAATCGTCTTTTTGGCTACATGAATGCAAAATATTCCATTTTACCATGGATGTCAATAGAAGGCAGATTATCAACAGACTTTTACTCGGAAATGCAGGAAGAAAGAGTTGAACAAGGAAGTAATCAGACATCGGAATATAACAAATACCTTAAAAATTTTGTTGAAAACAATGCTGATTTAATGCTTAAGGCAAATAAAACTTTCGGCGCTGTTAGCACAAATCTATTATTAGGTTTTAATAACAGAACAAGTCGTATGCAATCAACTTTTGCTAGTACAGTTGGCGGATTGCAAACTCCAGGCTTCTTTAATTTAATGAATTCCAAATCGCCTATAACAACAACCGAAGCCGATGAAATTTTAGGAGTAAACTCCATTTATGGTAACCTATCGTTAGGTTATAATAATATGTACTATTTGGATTTGACCGGACGTTATGATCGAATGTCAACAATTAAAGACCCATATTTTTATCCTTCAGTATCAGGCAGTTTCATTCTTTCGGAATTAGAAGCGTTGAAAGATGTTAAGGCATTAACCTTTGCTAAATTACGTTTGAATTATGCTGAGGTAGGTAATGGAGCTCCTGTTTACAGCACAAAAAATACTTATAACAAATATGCAAACTGGAATTCACTGCCAATTTATTCATTAAGTACTGTGTTAAAGAATCCTGATTTAAAAGCTGAAAGAACAAAAAGCTGGGAAACTGGAATTGAAGCAAGCTTCTTGCAAAAAAGAATTAGTTTTGACTTGTCATTGTATAAAACAAATTCGGTAGATCAGATTATGCCGGTTAATATAAGTACAGCTTCAGGATATGATCAACGTTATGTAAATTCCGGTGAAATTGAAAACAAGGGTATTGAGTTATCATTAAATCTTGTACCTGTAAAATCAAAAGACTTTAATTGGAGTGTACAGTTTAACTGGTCGAAAAACAACAATAAGGTGGTAAGTTTATATGAAAATGTTGATAATATATTATTAACAGATATGTGGGATGTAAGCTTAAATCTTGCAAAAGGTCAACCTTATGGACTTTTAAGAGGAACAAACTTTGTATATACCAATGGAAAACGTACAGTTGATGCTGATGGTTATTATTTGTATGAGTTAAACGCAGATGGTTCTAAGAAAACAGATTGTGAATTAGGCTCTGTGTTGCCAAATTGGACAGGAGGCGTTTCAACAACATTGAATTACAAGGGAATATCAGTTTATGCATTAATAGATATTTCGATGGGTGGAAAAGTATATTCAGCCGATCAGAAATATGGTGTAGCAACAGGTTTGTTTGCTGAAACAGCCGGATTAAATGCAAAGGGAAATCCTAAAAGAGACCCTGTAGAAGATGGTGGTGGTATTTTATACGATGCAGTTTATGAAGATGGAACACCAAATACATCATATATTTGGGCTGGTGATTGGGATGGCGGATGGCTTTATGATTATATTCCTACAGCGGCTTATGTTTATGATGCTTCTTTTGTTAAGCTTCGCGAACTTTCAGTAACATACTCGTTGCCTTCAAAATTATTGAAGAAAACCCCATTTACTGATATTTCGGCTTCCATGGTAGGACGTAATTTGTGGTTAATATATAAAAATACGCCATATTTTGATCCTGAAACATCTCAAAGCGCAGGAAATATACAGGGTTTGGCAAATGGAGCTTACCCATCTTCAAAAACGCTTGGATTTAATCTTTCGTTTAAATTTTAATCCATTAATATATTCAATATGAAAACATTAATAAAATATATATTTATAGTCATTACATTAGTAATGGCATCGTGTGAATTGCCGGATAATGTTGACCCGAAAAGCGCTTCAACTGTTACACCGGATGCATTATTCTCTAATATCGAGATTCGACTGTTTAATCAGGTAAGTAGTGTAAATGTTAACAGAAACGTTTTTCGACTTTTAGCGCAATATCAAACAGAAGTAACTTATGTTACAGAAAGTAATTACAACTTTTATGATCGTTCATTGCCTGACACTCATTGGGGTATAATTTATCGCGACGTGTTGGCTAATGCCGAAGAAGCTAAACGGATTATTAATTCAACTGAATTAAAAGACCCACAGGAGAAGGCTAATAAATTAGCTTTTGTCGAAGTACTCGAAGTTTATGCCTATCATATGCTTTTAGATGTATTTGGAAATATTCCATACACAGAAGCATTGAAAGGTGTTGATAATAGTCGTCCAAAATATGATGATGCCAAAACAGTATATTATGACATAATAACCAGATTGAATAATGCAATTCATACATTAGAATCAGATCAGGGAAGTGAAACTTTTGGAGCATCTGACATTCTTTATGGTGGCGATACACAATTGTGGTTGCAATTTGCGAACTCACTCAAACTTCGCATTGCAATGCGTTTGTCTGATTATGATTCGGCTAAATCAGCCACTATGATTTCTCAAGCTGTGGCATCGGGTGTATTTGATAAACAGGATAACAGCGCTATTCTACATTATACCGGAGTTGCGCCTTATGTTAATTCATACTATCAGGAATATGTATTAAATCTTAGAAAAGATTATGTTCCATCGAATACATTGGTTGATATGATGAATAACTTAAACGATCCTCGAAGAGTTTCATGGTTTACGAAAGTAGGCGGAGTTTATAAAGGTTTAACGTATGGTAAGGCTGGAAGTTATAGTAAATTCTCTCATTTTGTCGATGATATTTTAAGAAATCCAAAATATCCTGCAGTTATTTTAGATTATGTTGAAGTTGAGTTTTTGCTTGCAGAAGCTGCTGCTCGTAACTTAGGTGGTATAACTAATGCAGAAGGACATTATAATAAAGCAATTAAAGAAAGTATGAAGTATTGGGGTGTTTCTGATGAAGATGCCGATGCTTATATCGCACAACCATCAGTTGCCTACACAACAGCGAGTACTAACTGGAAACAAACTATTGGTACTCAGAAATGGTTAGGATTATTCGATAGAGGACTTGAAGGTTGGAATGAATGGAGAAAATTTGATTTTCCTGTTTTAAACCCACCTGCAGGTATGACAAATTCTGATATACCTGTTCGTTTCCCATATCCATATAACGAAAATAAATTGAACGGTGATAATTATCATGCAGCTGCTACGGCAATTGGAGGTGATTTAGTATCGACAAAACTATTTTGGGATAAATATTAAAAGTTTATAAAGTTGTTAGAAGGGGTTGTCTTTTTTAAGGCAACCTCTTTTTTTGTCGATTGGTTAATTTGTAATATCTTTATCTTAAAAATTCAAAATCTATGTCAGAAAGCTTTTTCCAGCTACCACCAATTGATGTCCTTCAGTTAGCCGATTATACGCCGCCACCTACAATTTCGATGGATATGCATTACGAGCATGTGATTTACTGTTATCGGAATGCTTATAAAAGTTTGGAGGACTTAATGCAGCCTGAAGTTCGTTTGGCCGGACGAAGGGTGAATCCACAGACGCGATTGAGTACTTCAATCGATTATATCAGAAACATAAAGATTGGCAAAACCGATAGTGCTGAGCTTATTCAGGTAGAAGGATTGCCGCAAAATATGCGAATTGCTTATACTGCCTTTTCACCCGATGAACGTTTTTATTCTTTTACAAATGTAACAGACAAAGGGCTTGAACTTTGGATTATTAATATAAAAGAAGCAAAGGCAAAAAAACTGATTGATGCTCGGCTAAATGCATTTCTTGGAGATCCAATAGCTTGGTTTGCTGATAGTAAACGTTTAATTGTTCGTTTAATCCCTGAAAATCCAAAGATATTTTTTAAAACAGAAAATAAAATACCTAAAGGTCCCGTAATTATTGAGTCAAGTGGAGAAACAACTCAAAACCGAACATATCAGGATTTGCTGAAAAATGAAACAGATTCACATAATTTTGAAGCACTGGCTTTGTCAGAATTATATATTGTTGATATTAATGGAAATAAAACATTATTCAGAGAGCAAGATTTGTATAAATCTGTATCCACCTCACCCGATGGTAATTATATTTTAATCAATGTTTTACAAAAACCCTTTTCATATCTGGTACCGGAATCCCGTTTTGCAAATTCGTCAATTGTTTTTACATCGAAGGGTGAGTTTGTTAAAACGATAGAAGAAGCACCGGTTAACGAAATTCTACCCAAAGGAATAATGGCAGTACACTGTAACAAACGTGATATTTACTGGAGAGCCGATTTGCCTGCTACTTTGAGTTTTGTGCTTGCACTTGATGGTGGCGATCCAGCCAATGAATGCGATTTTCGGGATGCACTCTATTGCTGGGATGCCCCTTTCACTGACGAACCTCGATTGATTTTTAAAGTGCCATTGCGTATTAGCGGTGTATTATGGCACGATGGTGAACTTGCTTGTGTTACGGATGTATGGTATGATAGTCGCCGAACCTGTACCTATTTGATTAGTCCTGATTATCCTAATAGACCTGTGAAAAAACTTTACGATCGTAATTATCAGGATATTTATTCATTTCCCGGCAATTTTGAACTGGCACGGAACAAATACGGACGCTATGTTTTAATTTTAGACAATCGCCATCTTTATCTTGTTAGTGAGGGTTATACTGAAAATGGAAAATTTCCTTATATTGATAAATTTAATATCGATGACCTGTCAACTTCTCGAATTTATCAGTCGGAATACACTGATAAACTTGAAGAGATTATCTTATTTGAGGACTATAAGGGTGGAAATGCATTAGTAAGAATTCAGTCGGCGGATGAATTTCCGAATTTTTATATCCGGAATATTAAAGAAAACACGCTTAAAGCAATTACAAACGTTGAGAATCCTTTTAAAAGTTTGAAAAATGTCGAAAAAAAAATTCTGAAATATAAACGAAGCGATGGAATTGAGCTGACGGCTACTTTATATTTGCCCGAAAACGCTAAAGCGAAAAATGAAAAATTACCATTGTTGATTTGGGCATATCCGGTAGAGTATAAGGATAAAAGCAGCACAGGACAAACAACTGCAAATCCAAATGAATTTATTTATCCGAATTATGGTACATTTATTTATTGGGTTATACGGGGTTATGCCGTTCTCGATGATGCATCTTTCCCAATTGTTGGTGAAGGAGAAACAGAACCAAACGATACGTTTCTTCAACAACTGATCCAAAATGCTCAGGCTGCCATAGATGTGGCCGGTAAAACAGGTTTAATAGATACCGAAAGGGTGGGAATAGGCGGACATTCGTATGGCGCTTTTATGGTGGCTAATTTGCTTACTCATACCAATTTATTTAAGTGTGGAGTAGCTCGAAGCGGTGCTTATAACCGAACACTTACACCCTTTGGTTTTCAAGGTGAACAGCGGAATTATTGGGATGCTAAAGCTGTGTACGATGAACTATCGCCATTTCGTTATGCGGAAAAAATGAAAACGCCGCTTTTACTTGTTCATGGCGAAGACGATAACAACTCTGGTACATATACCATGCAAACAGAACGCTATTTTCAAGCTTTGAAAGGATTGGGTGCCCCGGTGCGTATGGTTATATTACCTAAAGAGAAACATAGCTATGCTGCTCGTGAAAATATCTTGCATTTACTTTGGGAGCAGGACAGGTTTTTTGAGAAATATCTGAAAAGATAAATAATACTCCTTTTAAAAGAATTTCGTACTTTTGCATACTTTAAACTATTTAGAATCGTAAATTGTAAATAAGTAAATTGTAAACTTAATAATGAGTATAGTTGAGAAAATAAAATCAGCAAAGTCCACTGCATTTTCCTTTGAGCTTTTACCACCCATTAAAGGAAATGGTATTGAGAAAGTTTTTAAAGCTATAGATAAATTACTTGAATTCGATCCCAAATACATTAATATTACCACCCATCGCAGCGAGTTAATATACAGAGAAACTGCCGGAGGTCTATTTGAGAGAGTTTCCCAGCGGCATCGCCCCGGCACTGTGGCGATTGCTGCAGCCATTAAGAATAAATATCATATACCGGTAGTTCCGCATATTATCTGCAGTGGTTTTACGCCTGAAGAAACAGAATATGCGTTAATCGATCTTCAGTTTTTGGGCATTACCGATTTGCTTTTGTTACGCGGAGACAAAGCACGGCACGAAAAAGAATTTGTTCCAACAGGCCATGTGCATGCTACTGATTTACAAAAACAGGTAAATCAGTTTAATGCAGGTTTCTTTCTTGATGGTTCAAAATTAAAGTCACAAATCACACCTTTTTCTTATGGCATGGCATGTTATCCTGAAAAACATGAAGAAGCTCCAAATATTGAAGCTGATTTACACTATGCGAAAATGAAAGTTGATGCCGGAGCTGAATATCTTGTTACCCAAATGTTTTTCGATAATCAAAAGTATTTCGAATTTGTGAGCAAATGCAAAGAAATTGGCATTAATGTACCAATTATACCCGGATTGAAACCAATTACATTAATGAATCAGCTTACAGTTTTGCCTAAAATTTTTCACACCGACATACCCGAAGAATTTGCTGCAGAACTCAGAAAATGTAAATCGGACGAGGAAGTTGTAGAGGTAGGAATAGAGTGGTGTAAATTACAGGCTAACGATCTGAAGGCAAAAGGTGTTCCAAGTATCCATTTTTACAGCATGATGGCTGTCGAAAGTGTCAGAAGGGTTGCAAAGGAAGTGTTTTAAATTTTTGTTTTTCCTGAAACTCTGAAATATGAAACTCTGAACCTTTTTATTTTCTTAATTTCTCTTTTTTTTAATAACTATAGCAACAATATCGAAATGAGTTTTCTTCTGGGTTTATTAATGTTAATCCTTTTTTTGGGATTATTTATTTTCTTGATCATTCTAGGTTTTTTTAAATCTCTTTTTAGTTTAGGAGGCAGGAGAAATGCAAAACCACGGTCGGAAGATGAGAAATTTAATAATAAAAACAGCAAACGAGGTAAAGTATTTCAGCAGAACGAAGGCGAGTATGTTGATTACGAGGAAGTTAAAGATTGATAATAAATTCAACTTCTTTAAATCCATAAATTTTGGATTCTCCTTCTTCGTTCAGTAGCACTAACCTACCATCGTTCAGCACTTCAGTTATCTTAGCCCGAAAGGTTTCGCCTTCACCACTGTAAGGATAATATCCTTCACCACGATATAATTTATTAAAATATTGCATTTTAATTGTTTCGTAATCTGCACTGAAATAGCATTCAAATATTTTTTGAATTATTCTAAATATCAAATTTTTTCTATTATAACTCTTTTTGGTAATTAGTTTTAGCGAAGTAGGATTTGGTGCATAAGATGTAAATTTAGTTTGATTTACATTTATACCAATACCGATAATTGTTTTATTAATAACACTTCCCTGAATCGTATTTTCAATAAGTATTCCTGCAATTTTTTTGTCGTTCACGTAAATATCATTTGGCCATTTAATTTTTACGTTGGGTACTATATCCGATAAAACATCAAGAATGGCAATACTCACAATTTGCGAAATAATGAACTGTTCAGAAGTAAGAATATGTTTTGGAAAAAGTAAAATGCTGAATAGTATATTCTTACCTTTTTTTGATTCCCATCTATTTATTCCCTGTCCTTTCCCTGAAGTTTGGTAATCAGTATAAATAAAAAATCCTTCGGGATAATCTTCTTTCCTGGAAATAGATTTTAATAATTCGTTTGTAGACGTAGTTTCAGGTATGTAATAACCTTCCATCATTTAATCCCGGTTATTTTGATATATCGATTAAAAACTTTTCTATCTGGTTTGTAACAGCTTTTGACGATCCATTGGCATTATTCACCATTACGGCAAATACTCTTTTTTTATTGTTCAAATCAACATATCCTGCATAACATTTTACACGAGCAATGGTGCCGCTTTTTGCCATCACTTTTCCTTTCAGTTTCGAGTTTTTCAAAAATGATGTTAAAGTCCCATTTATCCCCGAAACAGGTAAACTTTTCATGAAAACATCGCTGTAGGCACTTTTTTTATTCATGTACTCCAGTAAATTTACAAGAAATTGTGCCGATACTGCATTCGATGGTGAAAGTCCCGATCCATCAACCATAAAAAGCTGGTCGGTCGGTAAATCACGTTGCTTCCAAAAATCTTTAATTGCCGAAATTGCACCTGAGAATGAATCTCTTCCGGTGAATTTAACCGAAAGGTATCTGAAAACGTGTTCAGCATAGTGATTATTACTGCGTACGTTTATTTCGGATATTATTTCACTTAGCGGAGGCGAATAATGTGTGTAAATTATTCTTCGCGTGCTTTCAGGTAAGTTTAGCATGTTTACTTTAATTCCTGATTTTATTAATATTCCTTGAAAATCTGAAATTAGTAATGAGCCGGGGTCGGGATTGTCTCCCTTAATAACAAATTCATCTTTATTCGCGGGAATTGCACCTCTGATAATTCTAAAATTTGTACGGGGAATTCCATACAAATAAGCACTGTCATAACTTATATTGGTGGATAAGAGATTATTCTCAAATTTTAATCCTTTAATTTCGGGGTCGGTACGTAAGATTTCAGGTTTTGTACCAGCCACTCCCGATTTAAGTATCAACCGATAAGCATTGTCCTTATATGAGAGTCCGTAAACTCCTGCTGCATAATAATTCCCCATGTCCTCCCAAGTCCATTTCGGATTTACAGCTTCAGTATTATATATGCTTTCATCAGCCAAAACACGTCCTGCTATGGTTTTAATTCCGGCTCTTTTTATCTCTGTAGTCCAAATATTTAAAAAATCCGGATTGCCTGTATATTCAGAGCCAAGTGTTGGATCGCCGCCTCCCTTTACATAAATATTTCCAAATAACGTGCTGTCTGTTCCTATTTTCCCATCGATTTCGATACGTGTTTCAAATCTGAAATCAGGTCCGAGCATTTCAAGTGCACTGGCAGTAGTAACAAGTTTCATTGTCGATGCAGGTATCATACTTTTACTCTCATTACTTTTACAAAGAACTACTCCTGTATGAATATCTTTAACCAATATGCTAATGTTCGCATTTCGCATTAAATCGTTATCGATAAATTTTGTCAGAGGACCCGAAGCGAAACAGACAAAATTCAGTATTGTTGTTAAAATGTAAATTGAAAATATTTTTTTCATTGTCATGGTGTTTGAATATGGTTTTTCTATCTACATTTTACTTTTTGTAATATGCTGTTAGTAAATTTTCATTTTTCATTTTTGCAAATGTAGATATAAAAACTCAAATTATTTTTTTCGGGCTAATACAATTTTTTGTTAAAAATCTTTTTCTACATTTTATTAATTAACTACTGGGTGTTCCATGGTTTACAAATATAATAAATTGCACAATTATTCACATAACATGCTGATTTGCATAAATATGTATTTTATTAAATATTGTTGAATGTATATAAAAAATTTTGACTGAAAATAAATAATAAATCAGAAATTGTCGGCATAACCGTAAAAAATATGTATTTTTGCAAATAATTTTTCACACGAAATTTGAACTAACAAACACATTTTTTTATGAAGAAGCATAATTTTAATGCAGGGCCATCAATCTTAGCCCGCGAAGTAATTGAAAAAACAGCTCAGGCTGTGCTTGATTTCAATGGTTCTGGCCTTTCAATTCTTGAAATCAGTCATCGTTCCAAAGATTTTCAGGCAGTAATAGATGAAGCTGCAGCACTTATGAAAGAATTGCTCAATGTGCCCGAAGGTTATTCAGTACTTTTCCTTGGCGGTGGTGCAAGTTTACAGTTCTGCATGGTGCCTTTCAATTTATTCGAAACAAAAGCTGCATATCTAAATACCGGTACATGGGCAAGTAAAGCAATCAAAGAAGCTAAAGGTTTTGGCGAAGTCGTTGAAGTTGCATCTTCAAAAAGTGCGAACTATAGTTTTATACCCAAGGATTATGTAATTCCGGAAGATGCTGATTATTTTCATATTACAACAAACAACACCATTTTTGGAACCGAAATACTTACTGATATTGATTCACCTGTACCACTTGTCGCTGATATGTCTTCCGATATATTTTCACGTCCGATAGATGTTTCAAAATATGCGTTGATATATGGAGGTGCACAAAAAAATCTTGCACCTGCAGGTTTGGCATTTGTTATAGTGAAAGAAGATATACTTGGAAAAGTAACGCGTACCATTCCGAGTATGCTTAATTACAAAATTCATATTGAAAATGGTTCGCTTTATAATACTCCTCCGGTATTGCCCATTTACTCTGCCCTCGAAACTTTGCGCTGGATTAAAGCAAATGGCGGACTTGCCGGAATGGAAAAAATGAACATTGCTAAAGCCGAATTGCTTTATAATGAAATAGATCGCAATAAACTTTTTGTAGGAACTGCTGCCGTTGAAGACCGTTCACGCATGAATATTTGTTTTGTTATGGCTCCGGGTTACGAAGCTCTCGAAGCTGATTTCCAGAAGTTTGCTTCAGAACGTGGAATGGTTGGTATTAAAGGACACCGTTCTGTTGGAGGTTTCCGTGCATCGTGTTACAATGCTTTGCCTATCGAAAGCGTTCAAGCACTTGTTGATTGCATGCAAGAATTTGAACAACAACATTAAATATTGGTTTGAAGTTTGAGAGTTTGAAAGTTGATAGTGGAAAATATCAAACTATTCAAACCTTTGAAACTTTTGAAACCCTTGAAACTCTAAAACGTCAAACATTTCAACCCAAATAAATTATGAAAGTACTTATTGCAACCGACAAACCATTTGCCAAAGTGGCAGTGGATGGCATTCGTAAAGAAATTGAGAATGCAGGTTTTGAACTTGTATTGCTCGAAAAATACACCGAAAAACAGCAACTGCTCGATGCCGTTGCTGATGTCGAAGCTATTATTATCCGCAGTGATATTATTGATGCTGAAGTGATTGCTGCTGCACCAAAATTAAAAATTGTAGTGCGTGCAGGTGCCGGCTACGATAATGTTGACCTCGAAGCTGCTTCTGCTGCCGGAGTTTGTGTGATGAATACACCGGGACAAAACTCAAATGCTGTAGCTGAACTGGTTTTCGGTTTGCTCATTTTTGCTGTACGTAATTTTTACAACGGTAGTTCCGGAACAGAACTGAAAGGTAAAAAACTTGGTATTCATGCTTATGGCAATGTAGGACGTAATGTTGCGCGTATTGCCAAAGGTTTCGGAATGGAACTTTTTGCATTTGATGCTTATTGCTCAGATGAATCCATTAGCAAAGATGGAGTAATTCCTTGCAGTTCGGTGGAAAAATTGTACGAAACTTGCGAAATTATTTCAGTAAACATTCCTGCAACAGCCGAAACTAAAAAATCGATTGGATTAGCATTGTTATCAAAAATGCCAAAAGGAGCTGTCATAGTAAATACCGCCCGTAAAGAAGTTATTGATAATGAAGGTCTTGTGCAAGCAATGGAAACTCGTCCCGACATAAAATATCTTACTGATATTTTGCCTGATAATCATGACGAAATGCTTGCAAAATTTCCCGGAAGATATTTTGCTACTCCTAAAAAAATGGGTGCGCAAACTGCCGAAGCAAACATTAATGCCGGCATTGCAGCTGCTTGTCAGATAGTTGATTTTATTAAAAACGGAAATCAACG
>CAYNGF010000050.1:0-23951 GCA_964396515.1 uncultured Paludibacter sp. | reverse complement strand
AATTAAATCATTTTAAATAGTTTAAATCTTTCACTTTAATCATTTTTTTTTGGAAAAAAAATAATTGTTTTGAAAAAAAAGCATTTCCTTTGCAGCGTTTTTTTCAAAAATTTCATATGAGTAGTTCTTCACTGTTTCTAACTGTTTTCTTAGCAGGAATCATTCTTGTAGTAGCCGGGCTTGGGTTGGCTATTCTACTCTCTCCGAAATCTTTTAATCCTCAAAAAGGAGAACCCTACGAATGTGGTATTCCTACACACGGAACTTCATGGATGCAGTTTAAAGCAGGCTATTACTTATACGCTATTCTTTATTTACTATTCGATGTAGAAGCTGCATTTTTATTCCCATGGTCAACCGTCGTACGCGAGTTGGGTACACCGGCTTTATCGAGCATTTTATTCTTTATAATAATTTTAGGTTTGGGTCTTGCCTATGCCTGGAGGAAAGAAGTATTGAGATGGAAATAAAAAAAATTAAAATAAAAGGCATTCCTAACGAAGAGTTCAACGAAAACGAATATCTCGAGCAACAACTTGCTGAACTTAAATCACAAGGTGTTAATGTGGTACTTTCCACCATCGACGATATGATTAACTGGGGGCGTTCCAACTCATTATGGCCATTGATTTTTGCAACTAGTTGTTGTGGAATCGAATTTATGTCGGCAGCTGCTGCACATCACGACATTTCGCGCTTTGGAATGGAAGTTACGCGCAACAGTCCACGTCAGGCAGATCTTATGGTAGTGGCAGGTACCATTGTACATAAAATGGCGCCTCTTCTAAAGAGAATATACGATCAGATGGCAGAGCCAAAATACGTTCTTGCCATGGGAGGATGTGCCATTTCTGGTGGGCCTTTTATCGATTCTTATCATGTAGTGAAAGGTGTTGACGAAATTTTTCCTGTTGACGTATATGTACCAGGATGTCCTCCCCGTCCCGAAGCTCTTTTTTACGGATTATTGCAATTACAACGTAAAATAAAGACTGAGCAGTTTCTTAAAGCAGGTAAAACAAAAAAATAAAAATTGAACGTAACAGGATTTGTTATGGAAAATATAAAAAAACTGATCAGAGAGAAGTTCCCCGACCAGCAAATAGAAGACAAAGGTATTCTTACAATCACAGTAACACCCCAAAAACTGCGCAATGTAATTTCACAACTTTACCAATTTAGCAATCATCCCTTTGATTATCTGAAATATATGATTGGCACGGACGAAGGGGAAATGCTAACAGTAACATATATTCTTTCCTCTTCCTTATTCCCCGGCAACGATATTGCACTCAAAACCGGCACTACTGACCGACAAAACCCTCTGCTTTACACTGTTACCGACTTCTACGAAACAGCACAGTTCAACGAACGTGAAATATACGCACTGCTTGGTATACGATTTATCAACAACCCTGACATGCGTAAGTTTTTTCTTAATCAGGACTGGGTGGGCTTTCCGCTTCGCAAAGATTACGATCCCAATCCCCAACTGAATCCGGTTTCGGTGGAAAGTCGTGAAATAGTGGACACAGCTCCAATTATTCGTGAAACAGCCGATGGAAAACTGGTGGAAGAAACCATCAGAATTTTCGAAGAAGATGATTACATTATAAATATTGGTCCTCAACATCCATCCACACATGGGGTTATGCACTTTCGCACTTCACTCGATGGCGAAACAGTAAAAAAAATTGATGTACACAGCGGATATATTCATCGAGGTATTGAAAAGCTAAGTGAAAACCTCACTTATCCACAAATACTGCATTTCACAGACAGGCTCGATTATCTATCGGCAAATATAAACCGTCATGCATTATGCATGTGTGTAGAAAAAGCAGCAGGTATAGAAGTTCCAGAACGTGCACAGTATATTCGCACGATCATGGACGAGTTGAACCGTATCGACTCACACTTACTTGCATGGTCGGCGCACACCAACGACCTTGGCGCTACTACAGCCTTTATTTATGGAATGCGTGAACGTGAAATTATTCTCGACATTTTCGAAAAAATTTGTGGTGGACGACTTATCATTAACCAAAATGTAGTGGGAGGTGTAATGTTCGATATATATGATGACTTTCAGAAAGATGTAAAAAGCTTTATACTTTATATGCGCGAAAAACTGAAAGAATACGACCGTTTCTTTTCACACAATGTCATAGCAGTGGGACGTATGAAAAAAGTGGGAATGTTAAGTCGGCAAGACGCTATAAGTTATGCTGTAACCGGTCCCGCAGGAAGAGCTTCAGGATGGTCGTGTGATGTGCGTAAGTATAATCCGTATGCACTTTACGATAAAGTGGAATTCCGCGAGATAATACGCACTGAAGGCGATTCATACGCTCGCTACATGAACAGGCTCGACGAAATTGAGGAATCGCTGCACATTATTGAACAACTGATAGACAATATACCTGAAGGTGAATATTGTGCAAAAACCAAGGCGATCATCAAACTTCCCGAAGGCGAATATTATCAGAGTGTGGAAGCCGGCAAAGGACTTTTTGGTGTGTACATCGAAAGCCGCGGAGAAAAAACACCCTACCGATTGAAATTCCGTTCACCATCCATGGCATTGGTATCGGTAATGCCACTCATTTGCAAAAACGAGAAAATTTCTGACTTTATAAGCATTGGAGGTTCGATGGATTATGTGATTCCGGATATCGACAGATAAAAAAAAGTGAACAGTGGACAGTGTAGAGTGGATAATTAACATCTGATAATATAGATAAATTAAATTAAAAACTTTAAAGCAATTCACCAATCTCTAATCACCAATCACTAATCAATCAATTTACTGATCACAGATAAATAAAAAAGACATTAAATATATATATATATGTATCAAAAATACACTCAACCTTTGGAGCTAACAGGGCTTACCGAATGGATTGATTCGACATTAAGATCGGTACTGCCCAATTTTTGGGTTTTAATCATTGAGTTGGTACTGGTGGCAGTAGCATTGCTTGCAGCATACGCTGTGATAGCCATGATACTGATTTATGTGGAACGAAAAATAACGGCTTTCTTTCAGGCACGCATTGGTCCAAATCGCGTAGGTCCTTATGGGATTTTTCAAACGGTGGCTGATGTTATGAAAATTCTTATCAAGGAAATTATCCATATCAACCGCATAGATAAGTTTCTGTTTTACACAGCGCCTTTTTTCATGATTGTGGCATCGATGATGACTTTTGGTGCTATACCATTTGAGAAGGGACTTCAGGCTGTAGACTTCAATATTGGCGTATTCTATGTAATTGCGGTATCATCACTCGGGATTATTGGTGTATTACTTGCGGGTTGGTCGAGCAACAACAAGTACTCTATGATTGGTGCCATGCGTAGCGGAGCTCAGTTTGTGAGTTATGAACTGTCAGCAGGTTTTGCACTTATGACTATGGTAATTCTTTCCGGAACAATGCAGTTAAGCAAAATGATAGAAGTACAAACCTATTGCTGGAATATATTCAACGGACATATATCTTCATTGGTAGCTTTTGTCATTTATCTTATATCGGGACATGCCGAAACTAACCGTGGCCCTTTCGACCTTCCCGAAGCTGAATCGGAACTTACTGCAGGTTATCACACAGAATATTCGGGACTGCAATTCGGTTTTTTCTATTTGGCAGAATATCTTAATATGTTCATTATTGCCTCAATAGCTACAACAGTTTTTCTGGGAGGTTGGCTACCTTTACAAATTTCAGGCTGGGAAGGTTTTAATCAAATAATGTGGTACATACCATCATACGTTTGGTTTTTTGGAAAAGTTGGAGTGTTAATTTTTCTCAGTTTGTGGGTTCGCTGGTCATTCCCTCGTTTGCGTATCGACCAATTACTCAACCTTGAATGGAAATATCTGTTACCAATAAATCTGGTAAATTTATTAATCATGGTTTTTCTGGTATTATCAGGTCTTACACTTACTGATATATTTTAATTAAAAAAGATGAGAAGAACGTTTTCACAATACTTGAACGATTTGTTTGGCGGAATAAAATCTCTGCTGACGGGACTTTCAGTCACATGGAAAGAGTTATGGACTAAAAAAGTAACCCGACAGTACCCCGAAAACAGGGACACGCTCGTAATATCGGAACGCTTCAGAGCTGAACTTGTAATGCCCCATGATGAAAACAATGAACATGCCTGTACAGCCTGCGGAGTCTGTGAAATGAACTGTCCGAACGGTACGATAAAAGTAATTTCAGTAATTAAAGAAACACCCGATGGCAAAAAGAAAAAAGCATTGGACAAATATATTTACGATCTTGGAACTTGTACTTTTTGTAATCTATGTGTAATAACCTGTCCATCAAATGCCATTGTTTTTTCGAATAATTTTGAAAATGCTACTTTTACACGTGGTAAGCTCGTAAAGCAACTCAACCATAAAGGTTCAAAACTAAGAGAAAAGAAATCGCAACCTGTTCCCTCACAATCAGAAACAAAAGCAGAACAGAACCGATAACAAAAAATATTATCTCATTAAAAATTTATGGCAGAACAAATTATATTTTATATTCTTGCAGTAATTGTAACCGTATTTTCAGTGATGGCTGTGAGTTCAAAACGGCTTATTCGGTCCGCTACCTACCTGTTGTTTGTGTTGCTGTCCACAGCTGGACTTTACTTATTATTAGGCTATCATTACCTTTTTGCTGTACAAACGGCGGTATATGCTGGTGGTATCATGGTACTGTTTATTTTTGCTATTCTGCTTACTCAAAAACCCGGCGAAAAAATAACTCAAGAACCTATAAAACAACGTTTTATGGCTCTGTTTCTTTCTGTTGCAGGTATTATTTTTTGTGGGCTGATAATTTTCAAAAATGTTAAAAAAATGTATCATTATATGTCGGGTGGAGAAATTTCAATGAAAGAATTGGGCATTACCCTTATGGGAAGTGATAAATTTCAATACATTCTCCCGTTCGAATCTATCAGCGTATTACTGCTGGCTTGTATTGTAGGAGCAATTATGATAGCCAGGAAAAGATAAAAAATTTACAATCCGCCATAGCGGACAACTTTTACAATAAAATACTCAATAATTTAATGGGATCTATTTTTGCAAATTTCACTTCGGGCATTGTACCTCTTGAAGCGTACATTTTTGTGAGTCTGGTTATGTTTTTTGCCGGTATTTACGGTTTTCTTTCCCGCAAAAACCTCTTAATGGTGCTAATTTCCATTGAGTTAATATTAAACTCAGCGGATATAAACTTTGCGGCATTCAACCGCTACCTGTACCCCGAACATTATGAAGGTTTTTTCTTTACACTGTTTACTATAGCCATTTCAGCCTGCGAAACTGCAGTAGCAATTGCGATTGTAATAAATATTTACCGCAACCTCAACAATGTGGAAGTGGACAGCTTACAGGAACTACAAGAACCGAAACTACAGGACACGAAAGAAGAATAGAAAAATACGGGCTGATTCCCGAAAAAATAAAACAACTTTTATAAAAAACAATTTCAATGCATAAACATCCGACAAATGCAATTTTATAACTTGTCCGCTCCGCTAAAGCGAGACAAATTTTGTGGATTGTAAATATCAAAATTGTAAATCAGAATAACACATAATATGGAATATACGCTATTCATACTAATATTACCGTTGATGAGTTTTATAGTACTTGGACTCATGGATACAAAATTGAAACCACGTGTAGCAGGTACGATAGGCACTCTTGTGCTTGGAATTGTGGCATTATTATCATATTATACAGCCTTGCAATATTTCAGCATTGCTGATATCAGCGGGGTGTACCATAAAATCACAGCGTTTGATGTAGTTTGGTTAAAATTTAACAATTCACTACATATAAATTTGGGCATACTGCTCGACCCTATATCAGTAATGATGCTCGTGGTGATATCTACTATATCTTTTATGGTTCATATTTACAGTCTTGCATATATGAAAGGCGAAAAAGGATTCGAACGTTATTATGCCTTTTTATCGTTATTTACATTTTCTATGCTCGGATTGGTAGTAGCCACCAACATTTTCCAAATGTATATATTTTGGGAACTTGTGGGCGTTTCGTCGTACCTTCTGATTGGTTTTTATTACACAAAACCCGAAGCTGTTGCCGCATCAAAGAAAGCATTTATTGTAACCCGCTTTGCCGACCTTGGATTTCTTATTGGCATTCTTATATTATCATTCTACACAAAAACATTTGATTTTAACATTCTGACATCATGCGATGCCAATGTATTTGCATCATTCAGCGGAGCAACTTTTTTGGGCGTATCGGCACTTAGCTGGGCAATGGCGCTGATTTTTATTGGAGGTGCCGGAAAATCGGCCATGTTTCCACTGCACATTTGGCTTCCTGATGCGATGGAAGGCCCCACACCTGTATCGGCTCTAATCCATGCTGCCACTATGGTTGTAGCCGGTGTTTATATGGTAGCAAGAATGTTTCCGGTATATTACATTTACACTCCCGAAGTACTTCATGGAATTGCTTACGTGGGTGCATTTACATCGCTTTTTGCTGCTACAATAGCTTTAGTACAAACCGACATAAAACGTGTTCTCGCTTTTTCTACGATATCACAGATTGGTTTTATGATAGTAGGGTTAGGAGTTTCAGGACTCGGAGGTCACCAAGGAACCGGATATATGGCTTCAATGTTCCATCTGTTTACCCATGCGATGTTCAAAGCATTGTTGTTCCTTGGCGCAGGTTCAATTATTCACGCCGTTCACAGTAATGAAATGAGTCAAATGGGCGGTTTACGGAAATATATGCCTGTAACACACTGGACTTTCCTTATAGCCTGTTTGGCCATTGCAGGAATTCCTCCATTCTCAGGATTCTTCAGTAAAGATGAAATTCTGACTGCCACAATGCATTTCAGTCCGGTGCTTGGTATTGTTATGAGTGCTACTGCCGGTCTTACCGCATTTTACATGTTCAGACTTTATTATAACATTTTCTGGGGAAAAGAAGTAAAAGTTGAGCATGGACACACACCGCATGAATCGTCTTTTGCAATGTTATTTCCTTTGATTATACTGGCATTAATCACTGTATTTGCAGGCTTAATTCCTTTCGGTGAATTTGTATCAAGCGACGGTGCTCCTTACCATATTCATCTCGATCCGATGATAGCTACTATCAGTGTTGGAATTGCTGTAACAGGAATTTTGCTTGCTACCATACTTTATCGAAAAGAAAATTCTTTACCAACGAAAATGATTACTGCATTGGGTAGTTTACATAAAGCAGCTTATAATCGCTTCTATATTGATGAAATATATTTGTTTGTAACAAAAAAAATCATTTTCAACCGAATATCGACACCCGTAGCATGGTTCGACCGTCATGTAATTGACGCTACCATGAATGGTTTGGCAAGCATTACACAATGGACATCTGCTCGCATTCGGTTCCTGCAAAGTGGTAAAGTTCAGCACTATGCTTTAGCCATTTTACTCGGCACACTTATTATTACAGCGCTGGCAATGTTTATCTAAAAAATCAATGACAAGTTAATAACTGAATTTATATGAATTTCCTCTCAATTTTTGTACTTATTCCGATAATAATACTGTTTACGCTTTATTTTGCACGTAAACGCAGTCTTATTAACCTCATAGCAGCTACCGGGGCATCTGCTTTGTTAATACTTTCAGTTATTTTAACTTGGATGTATTTGGGAGAAAGAGCTTCAGGTAACGACGCACAAATGCTTTTCAGAGCAGACATACTATGGTACGAAGCATTCAATATTCATTACTCGGTAGGTGTAGATGGAATTTCGGTAACCATGCTTCTGCTGACTTCCATTATCGTTTTTACAGGTGTGTTTGCTTCGTGGCGAATAGACCCGCTTCCACGTGAATTTTTTCTATGGTTCTGGCTTCTTTCGGTCGGTGTTTATGGGTTTTTCATTACCATAGATCTTTTCAGCATGTTTATGTTTTATGAAATTGCGCTCATACCTATGTACTTGTTAATAGGCATCTGGGGAACAGGTAAAAAGGAATATTCGGCCATGAAACTAACTTTAATGTTGATGGGTGGATCGGCACTTTTACTGGTTGGTATTCTCGGTATTTACTATTTTTCAGGTGGCGAAACCATGAATTTGTTAGAAATAGCGCAACGTCATATACCTTTGGAAGCGCAACGCTATCTTTTCCCGTTGACATTTATGGGCTTTGGTGTGCTTGGTGCACTTTTCCCTTTCCACACATGGTCGCCCGATGGTCATGCTTCAGCACCTACAGCAGTATCGATGCTTCATGCCGGTGTATTAATGAAGCTTGGAGGTTATGGTGCATTCAGAGTTGCTATGTATCTGATGCCCGAGGCGGCTCACGAGCAGGCTTGGATTTTTCTTATCCTCACCGGTATCAGTGTAGTTTATGGTGCATTCTCGGCTGTAGTTCAAACCGATTTGAAATATATTAACGCTTATTCGTCGGTTAGCCACTGTGGACTTGTTTTATTTGCTATTCTGATGATGAACGAAACAGCCATGACTGGAGCTGTAATGCAAATGCTATCCCATGGTTTGATGACAGCACTTTTCTTTGCTCTGATAGGAATGATTTACGGTCGCACACATACGAGGTTAATTACCGAAATGGGTGGTCTGATGAAAGTTTTGCCATTCTTAGGCGTAAGCTATGTTATTGCGGGTTTGGCATCCCTTGGACTTCCGGGACTAAGTGGTTTTGTAGCTGAAATGACCATTTTTGTTGGAGCATTTCATGAAACCGACATTTTCCACCGTGTGCTTACCATTGTAGCTGCATCTTCTATTGTAATTACTGCTGTTTATATTTTAAGGGTGGTTGGAAAAATTTTGTATGGAAAAATACTGGATTCGCATCATACCCAACTTACTGATGCTTCCTGGTGGGAAAGAATTTCTGTAGTTACACTTATCATTGCAATTTTTGCACTAGGTTCGGTTCCTTTCTGGATTTCCGACATGATTCAATTCAGTCTTCTACCAGTGGTTAATAAACTAATGGCTGTTCTATAAACAATTTGAACCAGATATAGATTTCCAATATGAATTATTCTGCATTTCTACAATTACACGATGAACTTTCGCTGCTTGCAGTCATTGTTATTATTCTGATAAACGATATTTTTGCTTCTGAGAAAAGTAGTCGCTTCATTCAACCTCTGTCCATTGTACTGTTAACTGTTCATACAGTGATAAATGCTTTCCCAAAACCGCATTTCGAAGTAGCCGGCGGTATGTTCCAGTATTTTCCAATACTGACTTATATCAAAACCATTTTAAATATAGGTACTATTATCATTTTTCTTCAGGCCGACAAATGGTTGCACGATGATTCAGTAATTATTCGTAGGGGAGAATTTTATTTTCTTACACTTTGTACATTACTCGGACTTTACCTAATGATGTCAGCCGGGCATTTCCTTTTATTCTTTATTGGTATCGAAACAGCTTCAATACCGATGGCTACGCTAGTGGCTTTTAATAAATACAATCATAAATCGGCCGAAGCAGGAGCAAAGTTCATACTTTCAACCGTTTTTGCATCGGGTATATCATTGTATGGTATTTCAATGATTTACGGTGCGGCTGGCACTTTATACTTTGATGATTTATCAGTAATGATTACACACAACCCTATATATATCATGGCCATGGTTTTCTTTTCTATTGGTCTGTTTTTTAAAATATCACTTGTACCTTTTCATTTGTGGACTCCCGATGTGTATGAAGGTGCACCCACCGGTATAACCGGATATCTTTCTGTAATTTCCAAAGGATCAGCAGTGTTTGTTTTGTTCACTATTTTCACAAAAGTATTTGTAAATCTTAAAGTTGAATGGCAGCCCATACTTTACGGACTTATTATAATCAGTATTACCCTAGCCAATATCTTTGCCATTCGCCAGAAAAACATTAAACGTTTTATGGCTTATTCGTCTATTTCTCAGGCTGGATATCTTCTGCTTGGTGTAATAAGTGCCAGTGCTACAGGTATGAGTTCAATGGTTTATTATATTCTGGTGTATATGTTCTCAAACCTTGCAATATTCGGTGTCATTTCTGTTATTGAAAACCGTACCGATAAAGTTAATATCAATGATTATAACGGATTATATCAAACCAATCCTCGACTAAGCGCGATAATGATGTTCGCACTTTTCTCACTTGCCGGCATTCCACCTTTTGCAGGCTTCTTCAGCAAATTTTTTATCTTTGCTGCAGCAACTGAGCAAGGTTACTATGTGCTTGTTTTTATCGCTTTGATAAATACTGTGATATCACTTTATTATTATCTGCTAATTGTTAAGGCAATGTTCCTGAATAATAGCGATCAACCTGTAGAGCACATTAAAACAGATCTTCCCGCACGTATCAGTCTTGTTATGTGCCTGATTATGATTGTTTTTACCGGATTAGTGAGCAGTATTTATCATCAAATTTCTTCATTAAGTTTTATGTGATTTTTTATCAATTATACGGTTAGATGGAAGTAGGTATTGGTTTTTGGATTGGTTTTGTAGTTTTTGTGGTTGTTATGCTTTTTTTAGACTTGAAGGTTTTTCACAAACAGGACGAGGAAATTAAAGTTAAACCGGCGCTTTACTGGAGCGCATTCTGGATTGGACTTGCGTTACTGTTCAATGTGTGTGTTTATTTTGTAGGTGATTTTTACTGGGGCGAAGCTGTTGCCAAACAAAAGGCACTTGAGTTTTTCACCGGCTATCTGATTGAAAAATCGCTAAGTGTGGATAATTTGTTTGTATTTTTGTTGATCTTCGGATTTTTTGGGATTCATCCCAAATACCAACACCGCATACTTTTTTGGGGAATTATCGGCGCCATAGTGATGCGTGCCATCTTTATATTTGCAGGTGTAGCTCTTATAGAGCGTTTTACATGGGTAATGTATGTATTCGGAGCTTTTCTTGTGTACACCGGAGTTCATATGCTTTTCGAAAAGGACGATGAAAAAAGTTTCGATCCCAATAATAACTTTGCGGTGAAGATTCTCCGGAAAATCATGCCCATAAGTGAAGAAACATCGCACACTACTTTTTTTGTACGTAAGGAAAAAACGCTTTATGCCACACATTTTTTTATTGTATTACTTTTGATTGAAGCCTCAGATCTTATTTTTGCCATCGATTCTATCCCAGCGGTATTGGCAGTATCAAAAGATCCATTTATTGTGTATACTTCGAATATTTTTGCTATTCTTGGTTTACGGTCACTTTATTTCGCTCTGAACGGAGTTATGCAGTATTTTAAATATCTGAAATATGCACTCGCTTTTATCCTTTCATTTATTGGGTTAAAAATGTCTATCAACGAACTTTCACATCAATTCGATTATGGTGTAAATATCAGTACCTTTGTTTCACTTGGAGTCATAATAGTGGCTCTTACAGTTTCCATTCTGGTCTCAGTAATTGAAGAAAAAAAGAAAAAGAAATAAAAGCAACTATATCTTTTACTATTGAAAATATCAAAAACTGTTTTATAAACAACTTATTATAATATAATATGCTCAGTTTTGTCGATTAAAAACTATTTAAAATATGAGATTTAATCAGAATAAATGATTGTAAAATTTATTTTGAAAAATTCTTTCTCTCTTAAAACAAAATATTTAATTCACCACTGATTCTAATTCTACCTACGTTAAGAACATCCCGATAATTTTAAACAAAAAAGATAGCATAAATAAGAATCAGTTATACTACAATAGAACTTATTAAATTATAAGCACACCAATCTATTTTCACATTTTTATAAAATTTGTGCATAAATTGAAAATAATTTTTTTTGAAAAAAATCAAAAAAAAACTTATTAATCTGATAATCAACAAATAGTATATTTTGTGAAAAAATATATTTATTTACTTGATAATGAGAATAATTTGTAGTAATTTTGCGGCTGATTTCAAAAATAGAGAAATTTTTCTTTAATAACAACGATTTTTATCTGAAACCTTATTAATAAACAATTTAAAATTACTTTTTTCTTTAATCAAAAATTAAAAATTTCAATAAAATAATTATGAACTTAACGCACATCGAGCACTTGGGCATTGCAGTAAAAAGTCTTGAAACAGCCATTCCGTTTTACGAAGAAATTTTAGGTCTTAAATGTTATGCAATCGAAGAAGTTGCTGAACAAAAAGTTAAAACTGCTTTTTTCAAAATTGGACAAACCAAAATAGAATTACTCGAATCAACTGATCCCGAAGGTCCAGTTGGAAAATTTATAGAAAAAAAAGGTGAAGGCATCCACCATATTGCATTTGCAGTGGAAGGTTTACAAGGAGCGCTCGACTCTATGGCCGAAAAAGGTGTTACCCTTATCGATAAAGCTCCGCGTAAAGGTGCCGAAGGCTTAAATATTGGCTTTCTTCATCCAAAATCTACATTTGGCGTACTTACCGAACTTTGCGAAGACCCCAAAAAGTAAATTCATTCTTTCCGGAAAATCCCCGGCAAGCAAGCAGTATGGCACGTGATCTTGCTGTGGAAGTTGCCGGATTAATAAATATTTATAAATAATGAAAAACCAGGAAAAAGTAAAGAACCTCATCGATTTGCGCGTTAAAGCAAAACTCGGTGGAGGAGAAAAGCGTATTGTATCGCAACATGCAAAAGGAAAATTTACTGCCCACGAACGCATTGCTATGCTTTTGGACGATGGCAGTTTCGAAGAGTTAGACATGTTTGTAACACACCGTTGTTACAATTTTGGTCTGGAAAATGAAAAGTATCTCGGCGATGGAGTAATTACCGGACATGGTACAATTGACGGACGTACTGTGTATGTTTTTGCACAGGATTTCACTGTATTTGGAGGTTCTTTGTCAGAAACTATGGCACTGAAAATCTGCAAAATCATGGATATGGCCATGAAAAACGGATGTCCTGTGATTGGAATTAACGACTCAGGAGGTGCACGTATTCAAGAAGGTGTAACTTCATTGGCAGGTTATGCCGAAATTTTTGAACGTAACATTCTCGCATCGGGTGTGATACCACAAATCTCAGCTATTTTTGGTCCCTGCGCCGGCGGTGCAGTGTACTCCCCTGCCCTCACCGACTTTGTATTGATGACAGAGCAAAACTCTTACATGTTTGTTACAGGACCAAAAGTAGTTAAGTCGGTTACCGGTGAAGATATTTCGGTGGACGATCTAGGAGGTGCAGATGTTCATGCCGGAAAATCGGGCGTTTCTCATTTTAAAGTTGAAAATGAAGAAGAAGGTGTAATGCTCATTCGCAAACTTCTTTCTTACATTCCGCAAAACAATCTGGAAGAACCTCCATTGGTTGAAAATTTCGATCCGATTGACCGCCTCGAAGATTCATTAAACTCTATAATTCCCGATAATCCAAATCAACCTTACGACATGAAAGACGTAATTCATGCAATAGTTGATAATGGTGAGTTTCTGGAAGTACACCGCAATTATGCAAGAAACATTATTGTAGGTTTTGCTCGTTTTAATGGTGCATCTACAGGAATTATTGCTAATCAGCCTAACTTTCTTGCCGGTGTGCTCGATTGCGACTCTTCCCGCAAAGCTGCTCGTTTCGTTCGTTTTTGCGATGCATTTAATATTCCTATACTTACTCTTGTTGATGTTCCGGGCTTTTTGCCGGGTTCCGGTCAGGAATATTCAGGTATTATAATTCATGGCGCTAAACTTATGTTTGCTTATGGCGAAGCCACTGTACCCAAAGTTACCGTTACACTTCGTAAATCGTATGGTGGAGCTCATGATGTAATGAGCTGTAAACAATTACGTGGCGATTTTAATTATGCATGGCCAACCGCCGAAATTGCAGTTATGGGAGCAGCAGGTGCTATTGAAGTGCTCGAAGGAAGAGCTATCAGCAAAATTGAAGACCCTGAAGAAAAAGCAAAATATATTGCTGATAAAGTTGCCGAATACAATGATAAATTTGCAAATCCTTATCAAGCAGCTTCTTATGGTTACATTGATGATGTTATTGAACCTCGGAATACCCGTTTTCGAGTAATTCGTGCTTTCCAGACATTGCAGACCAAAAAAGTGGTTAATCCGTTACGTAAACACTGTAATATACCTTTATAATTATGCTTATACTTAATATAAACAACTGGAGCGAACTGCTCATAGGTTCAGCAGTGGGTATTGTTGTGGTTTTTGTAGCGCTTACTATTCTTGTTCTTTTTTTCGAAGCAATACAATCCTATACAATTCGAACTTCGAAAAAAAAGCAAGTTCAAGCCGGTAAAAAACCTGAGGAAATCAAAGAAGAAATAGCTGCGAATGAAGTTGCGGCAATTTCCATGGCATTGCATTTGTTTTTTAGCGATTTGCATGATGTTGAAAGTAACATAATCACCATTAAACGTATAGAAAGACGTTATTCTCCATGGAATTCAAAAATTTACGGATTAAATAATATAAACAGATAATGAAAAAATTCGATTTTAATATAAACGGAACCGACTACAACGTACACATTAAATCGTTGGAAGGTGATATTGCCGAAATAGAAGTGAACGGGACACCTTACTCGGTAAAAATTAAACAGGAAATTAAAACTACCAAAACACCAATTCTTATACGTAAAGAGGCTCAATCAAAACAAGGTGATAAACGTGTGGTTGAAACTTTAACTCCTGTTTCAAGTGGAGCTAAACCAAGCTCGAGAACGATTAAATCACCTCTGCCCGGGAACATCTTGAAAATTTTGGTAACCGAAGGAGAATCTTTTAAAGAAGGTGATGTGCTTTTAATAATGGAATCCATGAAAATGGAAAATAATATTCTTGCTGAAAAGAGCGGTAAAATTGTAAAAGTACGTACTGCTACCGGCAAAGCTGTATTGCAGGACGAAGTTTTATTTGAAATAGAATAATATAGGCTGATTATGAATAAATTAAAAACAAAAGTAGGCTTATTGTTATTAATGCTCGCATTCGTATTCCCGATTCAGATTTTTGCAACTGAAGCTGTTTCTAATTCGTTAATAACAGAAAGTCTGCAAAAATTCTGGGCTAATACAAGTTTTGCAAATTTTGAATTTAAATATCTGATAATGATTTTTATCGGATTGGCATTTATTTATCTTGGCATTGCAAAAAAATGGGAACCATTATTATTAGTACCTATTGGATTCGGAATTCTTGTAGGAAATGTGCCTTTTACTGCCGGTTATAAAATCGGAATTTACGAAAATGGTTCGGTAATGAATATTCTTTACAGTGGTGTAATTTCCGGATGGTATCCTCCTCTTATCTTTTTGGGTATAGGAGCTATGACTGATTTTTCATCGCTAATTTCGAACCCGAAACTAATGTTACTCGGAGCCGCTGCACAAGTTGGTATTTTTGCCACTTTTATAGGTGCTTATGCTTTAGGATTTTCTCCGGCTCAATCTGGTGCAATCGGAATTATTGGTGGTGCTGATGGTCCAACTGCCATTTTCCTTTCTTCGAAACTTGCTCCGGAATTGATGGGTGCAATTGCAGTGGCTGCATATTCATATATGGCGTTAGTACCGGTAATTCAACCACCAATTATGAAACTTCTAACCACTGATAAAGAAAGAGTAATACGAATGAAACCTCCGCGTCAGGTAACAAAACTCGAGAAAATATTATTTCCTATTATAGGTTTACTTATGACAACTTTTATTTCGCCAAGTGCAATGCCGTTACTCGGAATGTTGTTCTTTGGAAATTTATTGAAAGAATCGGGTGTAACCGAACGTCTTGCCGAAACAGCACGCTTTGCGTTAATCAATACTATTACTATTTTACTTGGATTAACTGTAGGTGCTTCCACTCAAGCTGATAAATTTCTGACAACTAAGTCTGTGTTGATTTTCGGTCTTGGTGCTGCTTCATTTATGGTGGCAACCGCTTCGGGTGTGTTGTTTGCTAAAGTAATGAACTTGTTCCTTAAAGGGAACAATAAAATTAATCCGCTTATTGGTTCGGCTGGCGTTTCTGCTGTGCCCGACTCTGCACGTGTATCGCAGGAAATTGGTTTACACTACGATAAAACCAATCACTTACTGATGCATGCTATGGCTCCCAACGTTGCCGGTGTTATTGGTTCGGCGGTTGCTGCGGGTATTTTATTAAGTATGTTATCCTAATAATTTATATCGAAAAAGGTTTTAAATTTTCTATTTAAACAAAAACACACATATCTGATTATTAGCCTGATGGAAAGATTCTTCATCAGGCTTTTTTTATAAAAAAATGAACGAATTTTTGAAGAATTAGAAAAAATTTTCTTTCTGAATGTGAGAATTTTCATAAAAAAACAAACACTAACCAATGAAACATTCAATTAATTTTAATATTTTTGTATTTATCAGATTTTAAACATTCAATATTAAAATTATCATAACTAATTATTGAAAAGCACTTTAGCGTATGAATAAATTATCTACCGGATATGAATTGGCAAAGGAATTTGCACTTTCGACCGGACAAAACTTTTTTCTTACCGGAAAAGCAGGTACAGGTAAAACAACATTTCTGCGTAACCTGCAAAAAGAAACACGTAAGCAAATGGCAATTGTAGCTCCCACAGGAGTTGCTGCGATAAATGCCGGAGGTACAACCATGCATTCATTTTTTCAGCTGCCTTTTACTCCGTTTATTCCCACAGTTGAAGGCAGAAAAGATTTGATTGAAAAACAAAAAATGCAACGTTTCAGGCGAAAAGTTTTGCAGGAACTTGAATTACTAGTAATTGACGAAATAAGTATGGTACGTGCTGATGTGCTCGATGCCATTGATGCCATTTTACGTCACGTACGTTACCGATTCAACGATCCTTTTGGTGGTGTTCAGGTTATTTTTATTGGTGATATGTTTCAACTTTCACCGGTGGCTCTTGAGGAAGAATGGCGCATTTTATCTCAATACTATCAAAGTCCATATTTCTTTCATAGTCAGGTAATTTTGAAAAATCCTCCGGTTTATATTGAGTTTGACAAAATTTTTCGCCAATCAAATCAGGAATTTATTTCTTTGCTCAACGAAGTGCGGAATGATCGTCTGACTGATGAAGGACTTTTAAAATTACAAAGTCGCTACGATCCGACATTTATTCCACCAACCGATGATACTTTTATTACACTTACCACACACAATTATAAAGCCGATAAAATAAATGCCGAAGAGTTACTGAAACTTAAAGGAAAAACATATCGATTTGAAGCAAAAATTACAGGCGATTTCCCGGAAAAAAGCTTTCCTACCGATAAAGTGCTGGAACTGAAAACCGGTGCAAAGGTAATGTTCATTAAAAACGATACAGAATCAGAACGCAGGTTTTACAATGGGAAAATAGGTATTATCAGGCAAATAGAAAATGATGTAATATTTATTGATTGTCAAAATGAATCGGAACCTATTGAACTAAGTCGTGTGCAGTGGGAAAACATACGCTATAAAACGAACGACGAAACTAAAACCATTGAAGAAGAAACGCTCGGAACTTTTGTTCAATTTCCAATTCGTCTGGCATGGGCTATTACAATTCATAAAAGCCAGGGACTTACTTTTGAAAAAGCGGTAATTGATGCCGGCGATGCATTTGCACCGGGTCAAGTATATGTTGCATTAAGCCGTTGTCGAAGCCTCGAAGGTATAGTGTTACGAAGCCGAATAAATCCTTATTCCATCGAGAATGACCGTCAAATTGTGGAATACGAGAAAAACAAAATGCCCACTGAAATGCTTGAAGAGATACTTCAAAATTCGATGAAAGATTTCAGGAAAGAGTTACTTTTGCAGTTTTACGATTTTCGACAAGGTATAGGACAAATTTCTCGTTTACAAAAAGATGTGCTGGAAGTTGCCGGCTCATTCAATGAGGACACTTTACCTTATTTAAAAGATATCCAATCTCAAATTCAACAATTACAAGAAATTGCTGAAAAATTCCAAAAACAGGTTACTTCAATTTTAGAAAATACAAATCTCAACGAAGAATATCTGAATGAAAGAATAATAGCTGCAAACACGTTTTTCAACGAAAAGATTGATTTAATTATTGAAATGTTACAACAATCGCCTGCCACGACTGATAGTCGTGAAAATGCACGTGACTACAATGATCAACTCCGAACATTGTTTGGTTTTTTTGCTCAGAAACAACATATATTGAAAAATATAAAAGTACCTTTTATAGCCGACAACTATTTCAGCCTGAAGAACAACTTCTTTATGCCCGATTTTAAACCAAACGCTTATGCCAAAACCGGAATATCTTCAAAACTTTCTACCCGTCATCCGAAGCTTTATTATCAGTTACTTACGTTGCGTAACGAAATTTGCGATCCGGAAAACATTCCAATTTATCTGGTTGCTGGGAGCAAAACGCTTATCGAAATGGCTGATTTTCTGCCTCAAACAGAAAGTGAATTGTTGCAAATATCAGGATTTGGACCCGCTAAAGTACAAAAATATGGACACCGGTTTCTTGAAATTATCTGTAAATATATTGCTGAAAATAATTTGAATTCTTTAATGAGTGGTAAAGTTATTTCCGAAAGAAAACAGCGAAAAACTAAAACAGAAAATACTGAAAAAAAAGAGAAAAAAGAAAAAGGAGATTCTCACAGACAAACGCTCGAAATGTACAGAAATGGTAAAACTATCGAACAAATTGCTTCTGAACGAAATCTAACAACAGGTACTATTTGTTCTCATTTAGCGGTTTACACAGTTAGTGGAGTACTCAATATTGACGATTTCATTTCTCAAGAAAAAAGGCAAGCTGCACTTGAATTATACAATAACACTCCCGAAGTGGGTTCGGTAATCGATTTACTATCTCCCTTGTTAACCCGAAAAGAAATTTCATTTTTCCTAACCTGGATGAGGAATAATAAAAACAAACAAATAGAATAAAGCCCGGTATAACATTTCAAAAATTGTGAAATACCAACTTTTTGCAAACTGAGTTTCATTTCCATAAGGAATTCAAAATAGTTATATTTTCTGAATTATTTTATTAAACATCATAAAGTGCTTATTTTTGCACTTTCAAATAAAAAATGATTAAGTACATTAAATATCTGTTTTTAATACTCGCGATTTTTATAAGTACAGGTAAGATGTTTGTTCCTGAAAAATCTGATGCAGGCAAAACAAACATCGAAAATGCTATTTCCGGATATGAAAATTCTCAAAAGACAGATATTTATTATTTTGAGGCAATAAACTTAAATCACACGCAGGGATTGCTTCGATATAATGAAGTTTCGCTACAAAATTCTGTTAGAATATCGGAAATTACAGGTGATGCTTTCAGAAGTTTTAGAAAAACAATTACCGACCTCAATTTATTTGAACATTTTCGAAAAGTTTATATACGCAAACAAACTTCGCATTATTTTGATGGGTATTACATATACCAACTTCGTAAACTACTGATTTAGATCTTCTTTCACCACTACACATTATTAAAGTCAGCTATTTTAATCTCATCAACAAGATGAAAATAAATCATTTGTACATTTTTATACAAATACTGTAGTGTGTTCTTATTAAATCTGCCTTAATTGTTGATTAACAAACAATTACTTTATCAATTCTTATAATTGATAGGGTAAATTGTTCTATTGGTATGCATTTCAATAATCATCCATCAACAGAATTATTTTTTATATCCTTTTAATTACAAAAACAAAAAAAATATCATTATGTCACAATATTCATCTTTAAATAATTTTCTTGAAAATCAGGGAAAATCTATTGTAATTCAGAAAAAAAGTTCTCCAATAAATGGCATTATTATTCTCATAATTGGAGTTATTATATTTATATTCAGCTATTTTCCTTTTAGTAAAACAAGTGATTTTATGCCATATCTATTACTTGTAATTGCATCAGGCTTAATAATTACAGGCATTTTAAAAATTCTTATTCGAAAAAAAATGTTTATTTCGCCTGAATACGGAAAATTGCAGGAAAAAACAATAGGCTTTGATTTTCCGGAAAAAGACAAACTTATCAGTTTACTTGAGAAAGGTCAGATTGAGCAAATTAAAAATCTTAAGCGTTCAGTTGCAGAAAGTTTGATCTTAAAAGTTGTTCTTACAGGAAACTGTAAGCTGTGTTTCTCACAAGTAGAACATTTTGAAAATTACGAATACGTGCCTGTAAGCGATGTTTTCAAACATAAATACGAGGATGCTTTAGTTTTAAAATTACTGAAGTAAAACATTATATTGTGTGTAAAATTTAAGATTCTTTTTCTCACAATAAAAATAAAACCTGACAGTTAGGCAATGTCAGGTTTTTCATATTATTAAAACTCGTTCATTAAAAAGTAGCCCTAAAAAGAAATAAATCACTACAAAAAATCGAATAAAAAGAAATCATCAATAAGTTAAACCCTATTATTCAATTTAAAATCCCTCCAGTAATCATTCAGTTCAGTTTTAACTTCAGGAGCAAGAATTAGCAGACCAATTATATTTGGAACTGCCATAGCAAGAATTAGCATATCAGAAAAGTCAACAATTGCACCAAGGCTTAAAACTGCTCCGGAAACAGTAAAAGTAAGGAAAAAAATTTGATAACCTACCGTAGCAAATCTTCTATTCCCAAGTTTTTGTTCAGCAAAATTTCCAACAAGAAAATCAAAACTCTTCATGCCGTAATATGACCATGAAATGATGGTAGTATAGGCAAAAAGAAAAATGATTGGTAGTAATAAGTATGAAAACCAATTGGATACTGTGGCAAAAGCAGCTGAAGTAAGTTGCGTACCTGCAAGTTTTTCAGGATTCTCATACAGTCCGGTTACAATAATTACCAATGCAGTCATCGTACATATGACCACTGTATCAATAAATGGTTCGAGCAACGAAACAAAACCTTCAGTTACAGGTTTTTGTGTTTTAACGGTTGAGTGTGCAATTGCTGCAGAACCTATGCCCGCTTCATTTGAAAAAGCTGCTCTACGGAAACCTATAATCATTACACCTAAAAAACCTCCTTTAGCTGCATCGGGTGTGAAGGCACCTTTAACTATCAGAATAAAAGCATCTCCAATATGTGAAAAATTAAAAGCAAGTATTACCAAACAAGAAATTATATACAACAATGCCATAAAAGGAAATAACTTATCGTTTACACGTGCAATTCCTTTTATTCCTCCAATTATCACCACTCCTACAAATATAGCAATAAGTAAACCCAACCATATTTTGTAATCGGCAAGTTGAGGAAAAACAGCCACTGTTTGAGCAACAACCTGATTCGATTGAAACATATTACCAATGCCCAATGCACCAAAAGCAGCAAATACTGCAAAAACTATCGACATTATTTTGCCTGTTTTTCGTAAACCTTTTTTAGCAAGTCCATTTTTCAAATAATACATAGGTCCACCTGACACAGTTCCATCATCGTTAATTTTGCGGTATTTTACACCAAGCGTACATTCAGTAAATTTCGATGTCATACCCAGTAATCCTGCAATAATTAGCCAAAATGTTGCTCCGGGTCCTCCCAATGTAATTGCAACTGCCACTCCGGCTATATTGCCAAGCCCTACAGTTGATGCACATGCAGTAGAAATAGCTTGAAAATGGGATATTTCGCCATCGTGTCCATCCTTGTCGTAAACACCGGCTGCAAGTTTTATTGCATGACCAAAACCTCTTAAATTTATGAATTTGAAATAAACAGTAAAAAAAGCTGCACCAAAGATTAACCAGATAATTATAAAAGGTACTTTTGTTCCTAAATTAATTCCCATTGCAGCAAAAGGATCCCAAAATAAAACCGACTCGAGAATAGATACCAATGGTTTAAAAATAGCATCAGCTTTTTGATCAACAGTTTTACTAGCAGTTTCTGCAAAACTTCTCAGAGGCAGAAAAAATAAAAACAAAATAAAACCAATTCTGTTGAATTTTATCATATTATATCAAAATCAAATTTAAAGTCAACAAGTAAAAAAAGAGTCTGAAAACATAAAATATAGGTAAAGTTGGATAGAAAAAAACGTTTAAAAACAGAAAAAACCGCACTGTTACTTTGTTGAGAAAACTCCTGAAATCAGGATTTGAGCTACCGGTTTTCTTTGTAATCTGCTGTTTCGCCAAAGCGAAAACCCGAAGGTGCAGCCCGCCATTAAAAACCTTTTATCACTCAGTAATTCATTAATGTTGAGTTTTCCAATCTCTGAACAATGCGGTTCGTTTCTTTAACTAATGCAAATATAGCATTATTTCAGGAAAAGTATACACATAGTAGACATTTTTTTAAGCACATTTTTCAATTTTGACAATAAAAAATGTTATGCTAATTCCGAAGTCCAAACATAGCTAAAAAACAGGCTGAAAAATTATGTGATTTAAAATAAAATGACTATTTTTGTGCCACTTTTGCCAAAAAAGCAACATTTAAATTATAATTAAACTAACAAAATATGTCGAAAAAAAACATTCAACACGATGAATTGGAAAATGTACAGCAGGTATTAACTACATCCGAAGCTTTTATCGAAAAATATCAAAAACAAATTTTATATGTAGTGGGTGGAGTTGTATTGCTCGTTATTTTAATTCTGGCTATTAGAAATTATTACATAAAACCAAAAGAAAATCAGGCTGCTTATGAAATGTACAAAGCTCAGTCGTATTTTAACGTCGACTCTTTCAAAGTAGCACTGAACGGGAAATCACCTGAATTCATTGGTTTCAAAGAAATTGTTTCAGAATATGGTATCACTTCATCGGGTAATCTTGCATCGGCTTATGCAGGTATATGTTACTACAAATTAGGCGAATACGATAATGCAATTAAATATCTTACGCAATTCGACGGAAAAGATGAGAATGTAAGCGTAACTGTTACCGGTCTTATTGGTGATAGTTATGTAGAAAAAGGTGAAACAAAAAAAGCAATCAGTTATTTTGAGAAAGCTGCTGCTGCCGACAACAAGGTTCTGAGTCCAATTTATCTTAAAAAAGCTGCAATTGCTTACGAATCGTTGAAACAGCCCGATAAAGCGCTTGAAAATTACAACAAAATCAAGGAAAAATATCCGCAAAGTACTGAAGCCTCGGATGTTGACAAATACATTGCCCGCATAAACAAATAATTATTCAAATATTTACCATTTACAAAAGCTGCTTCATTTTTGCTGAAGTGGCTTTTTTTAATCAATTAAATTTTTCAACTTTTTTCAAAATATAAGCTCTTTCACATATTAAATTGAAAAAATAAATATGGCAACTCAATATCAAAACCTCTCAGAATATGATCCGGACAAACTGCCTGATCGTGAAATTCTTATGAATCAAAAATATGCCATTGCTGTGGCTGATTGGAATCCTCAAATAACACATTCTTTGCTTGAAGGAGCTTTAAAAACACTTGTACAACATGGGGTTAAACGTCAGAATATCAACGTTGTTCATGTTCCGGGCACATTTGAATTGACTTGGGCTGCTAAAGAATTTCAAAATCAATTTGAAGTAAATTCTGCTTTTGAAAACAAAAAACCAACCTACGATGCAGTAATTGTTCTGGGATGTGTAGTTCAGGGCGAAACTCCACATTTCGATTATGTTTGCCAAGGAGTTACTCAAGGAGTGTCTTTGTTGAATACTATACCAAGTCGTTGTCCGGTCGTATTCGGAGTACTTACCACTTCCAATATGGAGCAGGCACTCGACCGTGCTGGAGGGAAACATGGTAATAAAGGCGTAGAAGCAGCTATCACAGCAATAAAAATGGCAAATATTATTTGGTAATTTCAATTAGAAGTTATATCTTTGCACTCGCAAAAACAAAAATGGGCAGTTACCAGAGTGGCCAAATGGGGCTGACTGTAACTCAGCTGTCTTTCGACTTCGGTGGTTCGAATCCATCACTGCCCACTTTACCAGTTAACAGTT
>CAYNGF010000049.1:0-24332 GCA_964396515.1 uncultured Paludibacter sp. | reverse complement strand
ACCGTTTAAGAATTTTTTATAGTTATGACTTTAATGTTGGTCAAATCTACAGAAAGTCACTTGGTTCGCACGAAATTATTCTATCATATAAACTCAATCGCACTTATAAATGCCGGAATTGCTGGTATTAGTGTTTTTTTATTGCAGAAATTTCTCAGCCTCATCAAGTGAGTTTATTTTTCCCACATCAATCATTTTGAAATCTTCAGGATCATATCCTCTGAAATAGTTTTCCTTACATTTATCGATATAAAAGTTTGTAATGGAAAAAACTTCATCGGTGTTGGCCATCAAATCAAAAATTTTCGGGGATAATATTTGTATTCCCGAAAATGCAAGTTTGTTGTATAACTCAGGTTTCTTTAACGTGTTTGGCTTAATTTCTCCTGTTTTTTCATTTATCCAGCCACACAATCTTATATCATCGTCAAATAAAAAATATCGAAAAGTTTCTCTTTTACTTACTGTTAACGTACCAATTGCTCCACTTCGTAAATGCTCATTATAAAGCATTTTCAAATTAATATTAGATAAAATGTCCACATTATGCACCAAAAACGGTTTGTCGTCATCGAAAAACCAATGCGCTTTTTTCAATCCGCCGCCGGTGTCGAGCAATAAATCACGTTCGTCAGAAATTTCAATTCTGATTCCGAAATTGTTTTTTTCTTTTAGAAAATTAATAATCTGATCAGGGAAATGATGTACATTAATAATTATTTCATCAAAACCTGAATTTTTTAGCTTTTCGATAACATGTTCAAGTAAAGGTTTCCCTGAAATCGGAACCAAAGCCTTTGGAGTTGAACCAGTAAGTGGCTTTAAACGGGTTCCTAAACCCGCTGCAAAAATCATTGCTTTCATAAAATCGCCGTAAACCTCTGTTCAATATTCTGTTCCCTATGAATTAACTGTACTTCAACACCAAATTTCTGGTGAATGTGTTCTGCCATTTTTTGCGCCGAATACACAGATCGATGCTGACCACCTGTACAACCGAAACTTACCATTAGGTTTGTAAAACCCCTATCGATGTAGCGTTTTACTGAGGCATCAACCAAATTGTAGGCATTCTCAAGGAATGTAATTATTTCACCATCTTCTTCAAGAAACTGTTTTACCGATTCATCAAGCCCTGTAAAATACTCAAACCTTTCATATTTACCGGGATTGTTTACTGCACGACAATCGAATACAAAACCGCCACCGTTACCTGAACTGTCGGCAGGGATACCTTTTTTGTACGAAAAACTGTAAACTCTCACCACGAGGGGTTTTTTTACGGCAACTTCCCTGAATTGCTCAAGCTGTGTCATCGATCGAAGTATTTCTGTCAGGTAAGGATATTCCGAACTTTCCTCTTTCAGAATTTCGCGCAGATTTTCGATGGCATATGGAATACTTTGTAAAAAATGTGGTTTTTTCTCAAAATAACCCCTGAAACCATAAGCTCCAAGCACCTGCAAAGTTCGGAAGAGCACAAAATGTTTCAAGCGCTCCCTGAATTCAGTTTCATCAAAATGTATCAGATTTTTAAGTGAATCGATGTATATTTGAAGTAGTTCTTCTCGTAAATCTTTTTTGTAATTCGCTTTGGCTTGCCATAGAAATGAAGCAATATCGTATTGCATCGGTCCTTTTCGTCCACCCTGAAAATCTATAAAGTATGGTTCGTCGTTTTTAATCATCACATTACGACTCTGAAAATCTCGGTACATAAAAGCTGTAGTTTTCGTTTCAAGTAAAATTTTTGCCAGCGTATTAAAACTATCTTCAAGCAAATTTTCTTGAAAATCAAGTCCTGAAGGCTTCAGAAAGCAATATTTAAAATAATTCAAATCCCATAAAACCGAACGTTCGTTAAATTCCGATTGTGGATAACAAACACTAAAATCAAAATCTTCGGCTCCTTTTATCTGTACTGAAGCAAAAATCCGAATAGTTTTGCGGAGCATTTCCTTTTCATTTTCCGAAAAAACACCCGTTTTTCGTCCGCCGGAAATATAATCGAACAGTAAAGTATCGCCCAAATCTTCCTGAAGATAAAACATACCATCGACTGATTGCCCTAAAAATTTTGGCACAGGGATCCCTTTAGCGTAAAAATGTTTGGCAATCTGTATAAATGCCCGGTTTTCTTCATGCGAAGTACCTGCAACTCCTATAAGTGTTGTTGTTTGATTCGATAAACGATAATATTTACGATTCGATCCGGCAGCAGAAAGTTCTTTGACAGTTAAAGCATCTTCCCCTGTTTGCTGGCGAAACAAAATTTCCAGTTCATTCATTGTTGCTTAATTTTCTTTTTTTTTTACAAAGATACAAACATAGTGCGAAATGTAATTCTGTTCGTAAGAAATTCAATTTCTACGTATATTCAATTTCTAATAAATAAATTAATTAGCAAACACTTGACTTGAAATAGAAAAAATATGTGCAATTTTTTGTACTTTTGCACTCCATTGTATAAATAAAATTATGAGTGTAGAACTTAGTGAACAAGAACTATTCAGACGTCAAAGCCTGAACGAATTACGCAAACTTGGCATCGATCCTTATCCTGCCGCACTGTATCCAACCAACGCATTTTCCACCGATATAAAAGAAAAATTCAGTGATGAAGCTGAACGTCAGTATGTTTGTATTGCAGGACGCATTATGAGCAGACGTATAATGGGTAAAGCATCTTTTTTTGAATTACAGGATTCAAAAGGACGTATTCAGGTTTACATCAGTCGCGATGATGTTAATACTGAAGCGCAACCGGAAATGTATAATACCGTTTTCAAAAAACTGCTCGATATTGGCGATTTTGTTGGTATCAAAGGTTTCGTATTCCGTACGCAAATGGGCGAAATCAGTGTTCATGCGCAGGAACTTACCGTGCTTTCAAAATCACTTCGTCCGCTTCCTATTGTTAAATATAAAGATGGTGTAGCTTATGATGCCTTTGAAGATCCCGAACAACGCTATCGTCAACGTTATGTCGATTTGGTTGTTAACGAAGGAATCAAAGAAATTTTCATAAAAAGGACAAAAATATATAACTCCATGCGGGAATATTTCAATGCCCAAGGTTATATTGAAGTAGAAACCCCAATTTTACAGTCAATTCCCGGAGGAGCTTCTGCACGACCGTTTATTACCCATCATAATGCACTTGATATTCCGCTTTATCTTCGGGTGGCTGACGAACTTTATCTGAAAAGATTAATCGTTGGAGGATTTGAAGGCGTATATGAATTTTCAAAAAATTTCCGTAACGAAGGAATGGATCGTACCCACAATCCTGAATTTACAGCAATGGAAATTTATGTGGCTTACAAAGACTACAACTGGATGATGGAGTTCACAGAGAAAATGATCGAAAAAATTTGTCTTGATGTAAATGGTACCACTGAGCTTCAGGTTGGAGATAAAGCTATTAGTTTCAAAACGCCATTTAAGCGTGTTACCATGATTGATGCCATTAAAGAACATACAGGCATTGATATTAGTGGCATGAACGAAAGTCAGTTACGCGAAGTTTGCAAGCAATTGCACATTGAAACTGACGAAACCATGGGAAAAGGGAAGTTGATTGATGAAATTTTTGGTGAAAAATGTGAAGGTAACTATATACAACCAACATTTATTACTGATTATCCACGCGAAATGTCGCCGCTTTGTAAACGTCATCGTCATAATCCGGAACTGACTGAACGATTTGAGCTAATGGTAAACGGTAAAGAACTTGCAAACGCTTATTCTGAATTAAACGATCCGATAGATCAGCTCGAACGTTTTCAGGAACAACTACGACTGAGTGAAAAAGGCGACGATGAAGCCATGTTTATCGATATGGATTTTGTTCGTTCGCTTGAATATGGAATGCCTCCAACTTCCGGAATGGGAATTGGTATGGATCGTCTTGTAATGTTGTTAACCGGGCAACAGGCTATTCAGGAGGTGCTTTTCTTTCCGCAAATGAAGCCTGAAAAAGCTCTTAAAAAAGATGGTCCCGAGAAATTTATTGAAATTGGGGTACCCTCTGAATGGGCTGAAGTAATTTTAAAAACTGGAATTACTACTGTAGATGCATTAAAAAGTTTAAATCCAAATAAACTCCATCAAGATTTGTGTGGTTTTAATAAAAAACATAAACTCGGACTAATTAATCCTACAAAAGAAGAAGTTGAAAGTTGGGTTAAATAGTAGGGGACAAGGAAACGAGAGAACGAGGAAACATTAAAAGCTTTAAGAATAATAAAGACGACTCAATAAATTTATTCTAACAATCATATCCTTGTTTCCCCGTTAACTTGAGTACTTGTTTGCCTGTTTATTAAAATATTATGAACGAAAAAAGTAAAATAGCTGTATTAGGTGGTGGAAGTTGGGCAACGGCAATTGCTAAAATTGTGTTGGTTAACTCAACCGAGATTAATTGGTACATGCGCAGGCAGGAACAGATTGACGAATTTATACGTTTAAGTAAAAATCCATCTTATCTTACCGGAGTAAAATTTGATACCGATAGAATTAAATTTACCAGTAATATTAATCATGTAGTTGCTACTTCCGATATATTAATTTTTGCTACACCTTCACCTTTCTTAAAACAGCATTTAAAAAAACTACACAGAAAATTAAACAAGAAGTTCGTTGTTTCGGCTATAAAGGGTATAGTACCTGAAGAAAACATGATAATGTCGGACTATTTTGAGCAAGTTTACAACGTTCCTGCTGAAAATATTGCAGTACTTGCCGGTCCGTGTCATGCCGAAGAAGTTGCGCTTGAACGACTTTCATATCTTACAATTGCTTGTAAATCGCGTGAGAAAGCACGAATCTTAGCGCAGCGTTTTAATACTAACTTCGTAAATACCTCGGTAAGCGATGATGTAGTTGGCATAGAATACTCATCTGTAATGAAGAATATTTATTCTATTGCTTCAGGGATTTGTCATGGCTTAAAATATGGCGATAATTTTCAGGCTGTACTTGTTTCAAATGCTATTCAGGAAATGAACCGCTTCTGTAATGCTACCAATCCTAAACATCGTGATATTAATGAATCGGCTTATTTAGGAGACTTGCTCGTTACAGCCTATTCAAAATTTAGCCGAAACCGACTTTTTGGTACAATGATAGGTAAAGGTTACTCCGTTAAAACTGCCCAGCTTGAAATGGAAATGATAGCCGAAGGCTATTATGCTGCTAAATGTATTCACGAACTGAACGAAAAATTCCAGGTTAATATGCCTATTGTTGATGCAGTGTACAATATCCTTTACAACAGAGTTTCTCCTTTGTTGGAAATCAGAAAGTTGACGGAAAAATTAATGTAACGAATGTTCAAATTATTTTAAATGATTTCAAACGCAGAAAGGGCAGTTTTTAAATCATTTTTTAGTTTTCCGATGAATGATTAAGTAACTTATTCAATTTTAATATATTATGAAATTCTTCTTTGGAGAATTTCAGAGACTAATACAGAAAATATGGAACATATTAAACTTTCAATCGACAAAGCTTTTGGTTTTGTGTCAGAACAGTCAGTAGTTGAATACAAATCAAAAGTAGCTGCAGCAAATGCAGCCCTGCATGATGGCACCGGAAAAGGAAACGATTTTCTGGGCTGGTTGAATCTTCCATCGTCTATTGATGAAGCACATTTGACTGATGTGGAAAACACAGCAAAATTTCTGCGGGAAAATTGCGAAGTAGTTGTCGTAATTGGCATAGGTGGAAGCTATCTTGGCGCCAAAGCAGTAATTGACGCACTCTCCAACAGTTTTGACTGGCTTTTAACAGAACGTAAATCGCCTGTTGTGGTTTACGCAGGGCAGAACATTAGCGAAGATTATCTTTACGAATTACAGGAATTGCTTAAAAACAAAAGATTCGGAATTATTTCAATCTCGAAATCAGGAACTACTACTGAACCTGCACTTGCTTTTCGGTTGTTGAAAACTCAACTTGAAGAACAACGAGGCAAAGAAGCAGCGAAAAAACTGATCGTAGCAGTAACCGATAAAGCGCGTGGAGCGCTCCGTACACTTGCAGTTCAGGAAGGTTACAAAACCTATGTTATTGAAGATAATATTGGCGGACGTTACTCAGTACTTTCTCCTGTTGGTTTGTTGCCAATAGCAGTTGCCGGGTTTGATATTCGCCAATTAGTGGCAGGTGCAGTATATATGGAAAAACTTTGCAGCACCGAAACTGCTTTTAAAGAAAATCCCGCTGCTGTTTATGCTGCTGTACGTAATGAGCTTTACAAATCAGGCAAGAAAATAGAAATTCTAGTTAATTTCCATCCTAAATTACACTATGTATCGGAATGGTGGAAACAACTTTATGGCGAAAGCGAAGGTAAAGACCATCTTGGTATTTTCCCGGCTTCTGTAGATTTTACAACCGACCTGCATTCAATGGGACAATGGATTCAGGAAGGTGAACGCACTATTTTTGAAACAGTAATTTCTGTAAAAGAACCTAACTATACCAAAATTTTCCCTCACGATGATGCAAATCTCGATGGATTAAACTTCCTTGCCGGTAAACGTGTGGACGAAGTGAATAAAATGGCAGAACTCGGCACCATGATTGCTCATATCGACGGTGGAGTGCCCAATCTGAAAATTGAACTGCCAAAACTCAACGAGTATTATCTTGGTGAGTTGCTGTATTTCTTCGAAAAAGCATGTGGTATCAGTGGTTATCTGTTGGGTGTTAATCCGTTTGATCAACCCGGAGTAGAAGCTTACAAGAAAAATATGTTTGCTTTACTTGATAAACCAGGTTTCGAAGAAGCCTCAAAAGCAATAAAAGCACGAATCTGAAAATTACTTTTTTAACAAAAAAACAGCACTTCCGATTTGAACTGTACCCCAAAAGTTATACAAAAAACTCTTGGGGTATTTTATGGAAAGAATAAAGCGAAAAATCTTAAGTATTTTTATTCAGATAAAATTAAGGTTGTTAAAACTTAAATGCTAATACAAGCTTTATTTTACACTCTTATCAAGGATGGCATTATGAGCACTCAGCTTATCAAAATATTTTGAAAAACAGAGGTATAACCCAAAGCAAGCCCAGAAAAGGAAATTGTTTAGATAATGCTGTAATGGAAAACTTTTTGGCATTCTAAAATCAGCATAGCTATATTTACAAAAGTTCTCTTCAATCAAACATTTTGAAACTGAACACAAAAAATACATTTCTAATTGTAGTAATTTTAGAATCAAAGATAAATTAAAAGGACTAAGTACGGTTAAATTCCGAACTCAGTCCTCATAAATTTTAATTAATAATCCGTCTAATTTTTTGGGGGCAGTTTAAATATTGGTTTGCCTATTTGTAAATTATTAATTATATCTATCTGTGTGCGATTGGGTCAGCATTACCATCGGGATCGCCTTTTACATAACCATCTATATTAATATTTCCAAGCAATAATAAGCCGGCGACATGCGGACTTGCCATAGAAGTTCCGGACAGTGTGGCATAACCTCCATTTAAGTATGTTGAGTAAACAGACACACCCGGGGCGCAAAAATCAATTGGTGGATTGCCATAATTAGAGAACGATGCCCAAGAATCAGTAATGTCCATAGCCGAAATTGTAAATATATTTAAACCGTTTACTCGAGCAGGTGAATGATTATTTGCATTATCAGATTCGTTACCTGCTGCCAATGCAAACTTAACTACGGCAGATGCATTTAAAACTGCCAAATCGAGAGCATCAGAAATTCCACCCCCTAAACTCATATTCGCAACATCGCCGGCTTTTCCATTTGCTTTTACATAATCAACACCTGCGATCACTCCTGCAGTAGTTCCACTACCTTTGCGGTCGAGTACCCTAACAGAAACAAGTTTTACACCTGGGACAACACCTACTACACCTATAGTATTATTTATAGCACCAATAGTACCCGCTACATGTGTACCGTGTCCGTTTTGATCATCAGGAGTGGTAGAAGTAGTAACAAAAGAACGCGAACGTGCAACATCAACATTTAAATCAGGATGATCAAGATCAATTCCACTATCGATAATCCATGCAGTTGCTGTTGAGGATGCAGATCCACCACCTCCTACACGAGTAATGCCCCAGGGAATTGATTGTGCAACAGGGGTGGGAGCCGGTTTTCCGTTCGCATTTATCGGAGAAAGAACAATAAACTGATCCTGTTCTACAATTTTAACTTCAGGATCATCTGCAAGTTGTTTTGCCTGACCTTTGTTTAGTCGAACAGTAAAACCATTAAGTGCAGATTGGTATGTTTCTTCGGTTTCAGCATCAATATTATATTTTTTGAGCAAACCAATTGCTTTACCTTTTACTTTATCTATTCGTTCAGACAAAGCAACCTGTGTATTTACTGCTTCGTCAAGTACAACAATATACTTGTTATTTGTGCCACTATTAACAATTGCAGAAATACTTTCATCGTTTGAAACAATAGATTCAATGTCCGTTTTTGAACAACCAGCCAAAAGCAGCAGTGAAAATCCTGCTAAAATGAAATACTTTAATTTTAACATAATGTAATCAGATTTTAAATTGAAAATTAATAATATTTGCAAAGATATCTTTTAATTTGATATTTTGTTCAATAATATAAACGAAATTCATTGAAATACTATAAAATAAAATCACCCAATATTAAGAATGGTTTATCAAACGGTAATTGAAAATAAAAATTAAGTACATTTTATATCTGGAAGCGTCATTTTAAAACAAATAAACCTTTCTAAAAACCAAAAATTCCCCCAAAAAGAAATGAACAGTAATTATTTTTGTAACATCAAAAATTTCGACTAAAACACATATTATGACTAAATCATTTCATTATTTATTATCTTTTGTATTATTCCACGTAATATTCTTGTTTAACAATCCTGTTTTCTCTACTGAGAAATTACCTGCATTTCCCGGAGCGGAAGGTTTCGGACGATACACAACAGGTGGCAGGGGCGGTGATGTATATCATGTTACTTCACTTGCCGATGATGGTTCTGAAGGTACGCTCCGTTGGGCATTAAATAAAGCTGGTAAAAGAACCATCATTTTTGATGTTTCCGGTACAATTTTTCTTAAATCAGCATTGCCAATAATAAGTGGAAATGTTACTATAGCAGGTCAAACTGCACCAGGCGATGGAATTTGTGTGGCCGATTATCCTTTCACTATTAACGCAAGTAATGTAATTATTCGCTTTATGCGTTTTAGGCTTGGAAACAGAAATGTAGCCAATCACGAAGGCGATGGTTTAGGTGGAATGGATCAGGAGAACATAATGGTGGATCACTGCTCTGTTAGTTGGAGTATTGATGAATGTTTATCTGTTTACGGAATGAAAAATTCAACCGTACAATGGTGTATCGTATCGCAAAGTTTGCGCAATGCAGGTCATGCCAAAGGTGCACACGGATACGGAGGTATTTGGGGAGGTTCGGGTGCAAGCTATCATCACAATTTAGTAGTACATCACGACAGCCGTACTCCACGTCTTGGCCCACGTGCCGGAACACAGACTGATGAAAGAGTTGATATGCGTAACAATGTCATTTACAATTGGGGCGGATTGGGTTGTTACGGTGGCGAAGGGATGAACGTAAACATTGTAAACAATTACTACAAACCCGGGCCCGGCACTAAGCAACGCCCCGCTTATATACAATACCGTATTGCCGGTATTGGTATTCGTACCACCCAATACGTTACTGAAAATCCTGCTTTTGCTCCTATGTGGCATGTTTGGGGTAAATTTTATGTTGATGGAAATTTTATAAACGGATTTCCCAACGTAACTTCTGATAACTGGACTAACGGTATTTACGCTCAAATAAATAATGCTGATGTCGATAATACTTTTACACAAGCTACAAAGGATAGTATGAAGCTTTCGACGCCAATTAAATATATTTACACTACGACACATACGGCAGAACAGTCATACGAGAAAGTTTTACAATATGCAGGTGCCTCATTAATACGTGATTGGCTCGATACATTGATGATTTACGATACTCGGTATGGAAAAGCTTCGTACACAGGTGCAGGGAATATTCTTGGTATCATAAACTCACAGGAAGATAATAAACCTGTAAATGCAACGGAGAACTGGAGTGCATGGCCAGAATTGAGTTCTAATACTTATCTTTCAGATACTGATCGAGATGGTATGCCCGATGCTTGGGAAATTGCAAATGGTTTGAATCCGAACAATCCTGATGACCGAAATATTTTAAACAACGAAGGATACACCATGCTCGAAGTGTATATGAATGGTATTGTAGCAAGCATTATGACAGGTGGAAACCAGGGAGGCACACCTACCGGAAGTATTGTTGAAGAAATAAAAACGGAAGTTAAAAGTGTATTGCTTGCACATAATACGTATACCGGAGCTGCTTCGGCTTTATCACCCTGGACTTTCGAAGGTGGTTACAGTATTACCAATGAAGCGGGGAAAGCCTATTCTACCGGAAGTGAAATGGGAATAAAATATTCAGCTGCCACACAATATAAAATTTTGTTACCCAACGGAATTGCTGTGGACAGCGTAACATTTACCGGTTACGACAACTATTCCGATGGAGATTCTTATTTGGGGGAGTTGAACGGAACCATGTACAACAGCACCAATTACGTTTATATACGTAAAAATGCAAGTGGTGCTTATACCGTTGCCTCGTACACAGTTCCACTTTCGACTCCGGCAACGGGATCTTTTACCTTTACTTTTCAAGGAAAACAAGTGGTTTTGCGCATCACTTTGTGGACACGTATAAATACTGCCAATAAAGACATACTAATATTACCTCTTGATCCGGATGGACTGACTGACGTTTTTACAATTAACGGCAGTATTGTTAAACGAAATGTAGTACGTCGTTACGCTTTGGATGGATTACCAACAGGTATCTATATTGTAGATAAAATGAAGCAGATGGTTAGGAATTGAAAAATTGATTTCATCTTTTCAACCCTGACAGGTTCTTCGAACCCTGTCAGGTTGGATGAGTAATAAACCTGTCAGTGTGATTGGCCTGAAATGGTTGATTTATAACAGTTTAACTTCAACTCTGAGAGGTTAATTGAACGTTACTTATTTTCAACCCTGACAGGTTCTTCGAACCCTGTCAGGTTAAAATCAGCTTGATTGCACCTGACAACGTTGAAAAACGTAATAAATTTTAATCAATTAACTTCATTACATCCTCAATATTCAGTTGTTTAAGTATGTCAGTATCATTGCTGAGCATTGTTTCCGACAACGCAAGTTTTGATTCCTGCAATTTCAGAATTTTTTCCTCTATAGAGTTTTTAGTGATAAATTTATAAACAAAAACTTTATTTTTTTGCCCAATACGATGGGCACGATCATAGGCCTGTGCTTCGGCAGCAGGATTCCACCAAGGGTCAAGTAGAAACACATATGAAGCTGCCGTAAGATTTAAACCCGTACCACCAGCTTTTAGCGACAGCAAAAAGATTTTTACATCAGGGTTGTGCTGAAATTTTTCTACTTGTTCTTTTCTGTCTTTTGTACTTCCATCGAGATAAGCATAAACAATTCCGGTACTATCAAGAGTTTCACGTAACAATTTGAGATGTTCAACAAATGAGCTAAATACAAGAATTTTATTGCCATTTTCTGTTATTTCTGAAAGCATTTCGATGACAAGTTCAAATTTTCCTGAAAGTTCGTCATAAGATTTATCAACCAAGATGGGATGATTAGCAATCTGACGCAACCGTAGCAAACCTTCGAGCAATACAAAAGCATTTACCTTACCGTTTTCGTCCTTGTTGTTTAAAAATTTATCACGATAAAAATTCCGGTGATCTTTATAGGTTTTGTGTTGTGCTTCAGTCATATCACACCATTGTACTGTAATTTGCTTTTCAGGCAGATCTGGAAGAACATCGGTTTTTGTACGACGCAGAATAAACGGATGCAGAAGTTTACGATAAAGTTGTTGTTGGGTAGATTTTTTTACTTCACTCAGAAAAATCGGAAGCGAACCCAGCATATTGCGATTAAAAAAATGCACCTGAGACCACAAATCGGATAAAGAATTTTCGATAGGGGTGCCGGTAAGCGTGAGAAATCGCCTTCCTTTCAGCGTAAGACAAACTTGTGCTATATCAGAATAAGGATTTTTTATAGCCTGTGCTTCATCAAGTATTATGTAATTAAAATCGAAAGACGAGAGCAGTTGTTTGTCGCGGCGAACTATGCCATAGCTTGTTAAAACGATATCAGCATTGGCAAAATCAATTGCATTTTTAGAACGCAATGTTCCGGTATGTACATAGATTTTCAATCCAGGTGTAAAGCGTTCAGCCTCAGCCTGCCAATTATATATTAAACTTGTTGGTACAATTAGTAAACTTGTTCCATGACCTGAATTTTTTTGCCATTGCAGTAAGCAAAGCGTTTGAATGGTTTTCCCCAATCCCATATCGTCGGCAAGGCAACCACCTAATGAAAGTTCATCGAGTAAACGCAGCCAGTTATATCCTTCGCGCTGATAATGACGAAGTTCGCCTTTAAAACCCATAGGCAACTCATAAACATTCATTGGTTTGCCTCTCATTAACAATCGGGTATTTTCCTTAACTTTAAGTGTAACTTTTTCATTTACCTCCAATTCGCCTGCAATAGCATAATAATGCTTTGATAAAACTGCATTCCCGTTTTCTATTCGCGAAAGATCAGCTAAGGTTTTATATTCATCGAACCAACTTTGGGGAATCTGAGCATACTCACCATTAGGAAGTAAAATCTCATGTTTATTGCGTTTTATATAGTTCAGAATACGAATGATTGGAATTTCAAATTTTCCAAAATAGACCCTGCCCTTGATATCAAACCAGTCCTTTTCCTCAGAAAGTTCTATGCGTATGCTTCGGTTCCCGATAAACACAGGGTATTGAATACCTTTACGGTTTTCGAAAGAGATTTCAACACCGGTGGCTTCGAGTGCCTTATAATTTATGTTTACCCATTCTATTCCTTCCAGATAAGGAAAAATTTTAATTTTTCCATCGAGATTCAGACCAATATCACTTAACGAGTCAATATAAAGTTTTTCGAGTTCATAATCACGTTCAACTTTAGTAATCGTATATTTTCCCTCTACGAAGTTGAGATTTACAGATTTTCCGTCCCTGCCTGCCCAAAACATAAAACCATCGTATTCGAATATCAATTCAAGCACTAAAGTTTTATCACCAACACTTGATTCTAAATCAAAAAGCGATTGTTGCTTCATGGGTTCAACTGTTTTTACACGCAATACTGCCTTTTTTAAATCTTTTACGGTATTAATATCGAAACCAAGTGCAAGAACCCTATTTGTCAACACGAGAGGCATAATCACTTTGGTGAAATATTCTTGCATCTTCCTTTCGGGCACAGCAACTTTATTTTTACTGAAAAAAGGCGTAAGTTTGAGACCTTCCACATGATCGTCGAACTCGAATATTTTGTTGTTCAACATTATTCTTGCAGGATTACCCGAAACAAGAACGCCATCACGTAACGATAAGGGTTTATTTCGCCAACTGATTTCGGGCCAGTAAAATAATTTATCATTTTCAATTGCGAAACAATACAAGTGTTCCGGCATTTCATCTTCCATTATCAAAGGCTTCCAGTTAAACGGGAAACGACCTTCGGCAAAATAGAGAGGTTTTGAAGCTATTAAAGAGAAGAAAACATTCAACTGAAACTCGATATAATCAAGCAGATACTTTCGTATATATTTAATATCGGCATTGTTGGTTGGGGTTTCAAAGTATTTATTAAAAATCGATTCCCATCTTCGTGCGTTATGATCTTTAACTTTTGCTGCAATTACTTCTTTTTCAAGTTTTAAGCAGCAATCGAGTAGTTTAAGGTCGGTTTCGTCCATTAAATGTAAAAAATTTGATTTATTTGTTTTCGTAATTTTTACATAATTAACCGAAAACTGTTGATTTTCATCTGTATCCACAGCAATACATTCGGGCAAGCAACCCGGATTCCCCACACTGTTGAGCGTATATATAATTGATTTATGCATTGAAAAAAGCTTTAACCGATAAAGTAAAATCAACTAAAATTTCCTTCGTTTTATGTTAAATAAACCCGCAAAGTTAAAGTTATTTTTGGTATAAAAAGTATTAACTGAATAAATAAAAAAGCAGAAACATTTACTCATTGCTTCTGCTTTAAAAAATATGAATTGATAAATTTTCTGTTTAAATGATACGTATAAAAAGTTTTCGAAGTAGAGAATATCATTTAACTTCAATATTTCTTAATTTCTTAATTTCTTATATTCTCCAATTCCTGTGCAGCATTGTTTTTATCAATCACCAATACGTTGTAAAGTATCTGCTTTTCAAAATTATTTCCTTTTATAGCATTGTACAGATTGGTTATCCCTTCGCGCCCCATAGCCTCGAAATCCTGTTTCATGGTAGCACAATTTTCAGTTTTGGAAATAAAGCGCAGCAAGGGTTTGGAAACATCGAAAAAGATAGTTACACCTCCTTTTTTTATAAATTCGCGAAGTACCGGAATACTGTCTATGCCATTGAGTGCTGGTGTTCCCCAAAGCATTTGTACGGCTGTAATATTTTTTGAATTTTTCAGGTTGTACGACAATAATTCCTTTCCATAGTCGGTCATCTCATAGGAATACAATACATTAGAAATTCGGCTCTGGTCAATTACGGAGGTAAAACCTTTTATTCTTTCTCTCATATTCGGAGCATTACTACTGCTGCTAAGAATCAAAATTTTTCCATCCTTTTTGGTTGCATTTTCTGAAAGTTTAAGCAGTGTTTCGGCACAAATTTTGCCGGCTTTATGGTTATCGGTGCCCACATAACAAATACGTTTGCTGTCCGGACAATCAGAATCGAATGTTCCAACTTTAATACCCGCTTCAACAGCTTTGTTAATTGGCTCACGTAATAACTCAGCATCGTTACAGCTTATCAGAATACCATCCACACCATATTGAATCAAATTTTCGATTAATTCTTTTTGTTTTGCACCATCAATGCCTGTGGGAGCTTCCCATGTTACGGTAATACCCAAATTTTGTGCAGTTTGCAAAGCGCTTTGTTTAACCTGAGCAAAAATTTCGTTATCAATTTTTGGGATAACAGCTATTACAATTTTATCGGTGGCTTTATCCTTAGTTTTGCCACACGAAAGCAAACCAACAATTACTAAAGTCAGAATGCCAAAAAAATGTGTAACTTTTTTCATGATATTTATTTTTAAAGAGTTTAAAACACTGAAGTGTTATGTTTTTTTAGTGATTCTTTTATTATAAAAACAAATTTGTACTATAAATGTTTATCAAAATAAAGTGCCATTAAAAGGTAATTATGGTATAGTTTTTTGTGTATAACGAGTACAAATACAAGTCAGCAAATGTTAATAATACAAATTCAACCTTTTGATTAAAAGGATATATTTGTGTAGTTTTGTAGAAAAGTAAAATCAAATGATGGAATTTCGACTTACAGATTTTTTACCCACGAGTAAAAAAGAAACTGAACTTCGTGGCTGGAGCGAAGTAGATGTAGTACTGTTTACCGGCGATGCATTTATCGATCATCCTGCTTTTGGTGCTGCAGTTATTGGCAGAATTATGGAAGCCGAAGGATTGAAAGTTGCCATTGTTCCTCAACCCAACTGGCGGGATGATTTACGTGATTTCAGAAAACTGGGACGTCCGCGACTGTTTTTTGCAGTAACGGCAGGAAATATGGATTCGATGGTAAATCATTATACTGCCAACAAACGCCTTCGCTCCGACGATGCCTACACAGCCGATGGAAAAGCCGGTATGCGACCCGATTATGCCACCATAACATACTGCAATATTCTGAAAAAAATCTATCCGGATGTTCCTGTAATTATTGGCGGCATTGAAGCATCGTTACGACGATTTACCCATTATGATTACTGGTCGGATAAACTGATGCCATCCATTTTGATTGATTCCAAAGCAGATTTGCTGGTGTATGGAAATGGTGAAAAGCCGCTGCGTGAAATTCTCAGGAAACTCAAAGAAGGTTTACAGATAAACCAAATGAAGGATATTCCCCAAACTTCATATCTTGCCAAAGAAGTTCCAGCATCGAAATGGAAAGATATTACACTTGTTTCGCACGAAGTATGTTTAAAAGACAAAAAACTGTATGTATCGAATTTTAAGCATATCGAAGTAGAATCGAACCGCATGGAAGCCGACCGATTGCTGCAACAAGCCGGCGACCGTTGGGTAGTAGTGAATCCACCTTATGCACCACTTACGGAAGAAGAACTCGACGCTTCATTCGATTTGCCTTACACCCGATTACCACACCCTCGCTACAAAGGGAAAACTATTCCGGCTTATGAAATGATAAAATTTTCCGTCAATCTACATCGTGGTTGTTTTGGGGGTTGCGCTTTTTGCACTATCTCCGCACATCAGGGGAAGTTCATTGTTTCCCGCTCGAAGGAATCTATTCTGAACGAAGTGAAAAAAATTACCCGAATGCCCAATTTTAAAGGTTACCTGAGTGACCTTGGCGGGCCATCGGCAAACATGTACAAAATGAAAGGTATTAATCTGGATATTTGTCGTGCCTGTAAAAAACCATCGTGCATTTATCCAAAAGTTTGTTTTAATCTCAATACAGATCACAGTCCGCTGATTGATATTTATCGATCGGTGGATAATTTGCCCGGTATAAAAAAATCGTTTGTTGGCAGCGGCGTACGCTACGATTTGATGTTAACCGATGTGAAAGATCATGCCGTAAATAAAAGTCATGCCGAATATATTCGCGAATTAATCACTAAACATGTTTCAGGCCGGTTGAAAATTGCACCTGAACATACAGCCGATGATGTGCTAAAAATTATGCGAAAACCTTCTGTTGAATTTTTCAGGAAGTTTAAAGCGCAATTCGACCGAATCAACCGTGAAACAGGTATGAATCAACAACTGATACCTTATTTTATTTCCAGTCACCCGGGCTGTAAAAACGTAGATATGGCTGAACTTGCCGCACTTACGCGCGAAATGGATTTCAGGCTTGAACAAGTGCAGGACTTTACTCCCACACCTATGACCGTTGCTACAGAAATTTATTATTCAGGATATCACCCCTATACGCTTGAACCGGTGTACACACCTCGCACTAAAAACGAAAAGTTAGCACAGCGTAAATATTTCTTCTGGTACATGCCTGAATATCGCAATGAAATTAAACAGGAACTGCTTAAAATGAAACGTCCGGATTTGATAAAGAAATTGTTTAAAAGTTAAAGGGGTTTTCGTTTTCAACTATGTAAGATTCTTTGAAAACTGCTAATTTTCATCGCTGACAGGTTCTTCGAACCCTGTCAGGTTAGTGAAAGTTCGAATGTCCTGCAACATGTCAGCGTGCTTGCACCTGACAGCGTTGGATGAACATTATTTTCAATTTTTCAACCCTGAAAGGTTCTTCGAACGCTGTCAGGTTAGCGAAAGTTCGAATGACCTGCAACCTGTCAGCGTGCTTGCACCTGACAGGGTTGGATGAACGTTATTTTCAATTTTTCAACCCTGACAGGTTCTTCGAACGCTGTCAGGTTAGTGATAGTTCGAATGTCCTGCAACCTGTCAGCGTGCTTGTACCTGACAGGGTTGGATATACCTTACTTCTCTTTTCAACCCTGACAAACCCTGTCAGGTTAGTGATAGTTCGAATGTCCTGCAACCTGTCAGCGTGCTTGCACCTGACAGGGTTGAACATCTAATAAAAACCCACTGCACCTGACAGCGTTGATTGACTCCTCCTTTCTTCATTAAAAATTCACAGTTTATTGTATTAATATTCCACTAAAATTCATTATGTTTGTATGTTTGTTATTTCACTCTAAAACTTGTAATATTTTCATGAACCATTTTTATCCATTAAAGAAATTTACGTTTACTACATTTCTAACTCACTTTTTTACGGTTACAACCGCCTTCGCTGTCATTCCTACAGGTTACTACAATACAGCCACTGGCACCGGAGCTTCGCTTAAAACACAGCTATACAATATCATAAACGGACACACCGTTAAAAGTTACGATTACCTATGGACGGCATTCGAAACTACCGACAAACGTGCCGACAACAAAGTTTGGGACATTTATTCCAATACATCTTATACTTTTGGCACCAATCAATGTGGTGAATTTACCAACGAAGGCGATTGTTACAACCGCGAACATTCTTTTCCCGCGAGTTGGTTTGGTGGCGAAGTCAGCCCTATGTACACCGATTTATTTCAGGTTTATCCTTCGGATGGAAAAGTAAATGGTGTACGCGATAATTATCCTTACGGCAAAGTAGGCACTGCTACCTACACTTCAACCAACGGTTCTAAACTCGGAAATTGTGTTACATCAGGTTACACTGGCACAGTTTTCGAACCTGCCGATGAATACAAAGGCGACTTCGCGCGTACCTATTTTTATATGGCTACACGCTACGAAAACCTTATTGCAGGTTGGTATGCCAACTCCACCTATGCCGATGCTGTTTTACAAAACAACAACTACCCCGTGTTTGAAACCTGGTTTCTGAATATGCTAGGCGAATGGCACGTGGCCGACCCTGTTTCTCAAAAAGAAATTGACCGTAACGATGCCATTTATGCCATACAAGGGAACCGCAATCCATATATCGATCATCCCGAATATGTGTACAGTGTGTGGGGCGTTGGACAAATTCTTACCCCTAAAATTGAAGCCGGCATACAACGACCCAACGGCAGCACACTCGATTTTGGTACGGTAAGCACCACCGCCACTAAAAACCTGAAAGTAAAAACCAGTGATATAACAGGCGACCTTACCGTTACCGTAACCGGTACTATGTTCAGCGCTTCTACGGCTACCATTTCATTAGTTCAGGCAAATGCCGGTTACGAAATTTCCGTAACTTACACACCCACAGCAAGTGGCTCGCATACAGGCACGTTAACTATCTCAGGAGGAGGGTTAAATCCCGCGTATAGTGTAAGTTTAAGTGGGAAAAAATAATGATAGAAACTTCAAAACATTGAAGATTTTTGAAAGTTTCTTATGAATGAAACTTAAAAACTAAAAAACGTTTTCAAATCTTCGATGTTGAAAAGTTATAGAAGAAATCTTCAAAACGTCGTCAGACTTTTGAACGTTTCTTTGGAGAAAAGAATTAAAAGAAACGTTTTGAAATCTGCGATGTTCAAAAGTTTTACAGTTAAAAGTATTATAAAAAGAATATTTAATGGCTGAAACAGCTTTACAATACGGAACTTATTATCATATTTACAACCGCGGCACAAACGGTGAAGTTTTATTTAAGCATGAGAAATACTATGCAGAGTTTCTTGAGTTATATAAAGTGTACGTTATTCCGGTTGCTGATACGCTGGCTTATTGTTTGATGTCGAATCATTTTCATTTGCTTATCAGAGTGAAAAACGAACATGAAATTCGCACTTTTAAGGAGTTGAATATGTTTGAAAAAGACGAATCAAAACAAAATCCGTTGAAAAAGCCGACACCATCGAATCAGTTTAAACATTTATTTTTAACATATACTAAAAGGATAAACAAAGCCTATAACCGAACTGGAAGTTTATTTGAACATCCTTTCGAAAGAAGAATGATTGAAACTGAGAATTATCTGCGCGATTGCGTTGCGTTTATTCACAATAATCCTGTGAAAGATGGATTTGCAAAGAAAGTAGCAGATTATAAGTGGAGCTCATATAATGCTATTACCTCTGACAAGCCAACTTTAATAAAACGAGAATTCGTATTGAATTTATTTGGAGGTATGGAGAATTTTATATATTTTCATGCCGATTTTGAAAATGAAGAATAAGAAACTTCAAAACAAACTTCAAAACAAACTTCAAAACGTCGTCAGACTTTTGAACGTTTCTTTGATAGTAGAAAACAAAGAAACGTTTTCAAACCTTCGATATTGAAAAGTTTTACTAATGAAAAGTTACGATAAAATACTAATAAACAAAACAATAAATATAAATTAATCAATTAAAAATGAATTATGAAACAAATTAAACTTTTTAAACTCTGGCTGTTGGCAGTGATTTTATTTGCCGGTAGCGGGGTAATGTGGGGTCAAACCTATTTAATTAATGAAGGATTTGAGGGCACAACATTTCCACCAACAGGTTGGACAAACAGTAGTAATGGTACAATTAGAGCGACAAACAATCCTAGGACTGGTAATGCGTGTTTAGGTTTTAATGGAGCAAATGATGCAATTTACACACCTCAAATCAGTAATCCTAACCAACTTTCATTCTGGTACAAAAGAAGTTCAAATACAACTGCATGGACATTAAATGTTCAGGTTTCTACTGACGCTTCAAATTGGACTTCAATAGGTACAATTATAGATGCGAGCACAACTTATCAGGAATTTACTTATGATTTGTCATCATATTCTAATATCTATATCAGAATGTTGGATCAGAGAACCTCAGGAACGCATGAAAGGTATGTGGATGACTTTACTGTAACAGCAAAAACTTCACCCACTCCAACCATCTCTGTTTCCGAAACTTCTCTTTCAGGCTTTACCTACGTGGTTGGTTCAGGTCCTTCTGCTGAACAGACATTTAAACTCAGCGGTTCCAATTTAACAAATGACATTACAGTGTCTGCACCTACTAATTACGAAATTTCAAAAACCAGTGGTATGGGTTATTCTACACCACTTACTTTCACTCAATCAGGTGGAACTGTGACAGAACAAACAGTATATGTTCGCCTAAAAGCAGGCTTATCTGAAGGAACATACAATAATGAAATAATAAACATTTCATCAACCGGTGCTACGTCAAAAACTGTAACTTGCAGTGGAAATGTAACAGCTCAACCAGTAACTCCGGAAGTTAGTATCGCATTAACAAGTGGCAGTAATCCAACTTGTGCTGGTAGTTCAGTAAGTTTTACTGCTACACCCACTAACACAGGTGGTGGTACAGTTAGTTACCAATGGAAAGTGAATGGTAATAATGCAGGAACCAACAATGCAATATTTACAAGTTCTGGATTGCAAAACAACGATCAAATTTCATGTATTATTACTGTTACCGGCGGTAATGTAACAACAAACACTGCGTCTTCTAATTTGATAACAATGACTGTCAATACTTTGCCATCAACTCCTATGGCAAATAATAATAGCCCGGTATGTGTTGGCAGTACTTTACAGTTAACATCTAATGCTACAGGTACAATATCCTGGACAGGACCAAATGGTTTTACTTCAACCGAACAAAATCCGGTAATAACAAATGTAACCGCTGCCGCTGCAGGAACTTACTATGTAACTTCGAATAACGGAACTTGTACAAGTGTTGCCGGTTCAACAGTGGTAACCTTAAATGCGGCACCAGCTATTACCACGCATCCTGCTTCAGTGAGTAAAACAGTGGGAAGTTCACATACTTTCAGCGTGGTAGCAACCGGTTCTGGATTAAGCTATCAATGGAAATTAAATGGTAACGATATAAGTGGAGCTACAGGAGATTCATATACTGTTAGTAATATAACTTTGGCAATGAACGGAAACAGCTATTCTGTAGTTGTAACAGGAACATGCAGCCCTTCCGTTACATCAAATGCTGCAACATTAACAGTAGTTGAATTACCTTGTGGTGGAACGGAAAGTTTTACAAACTCAAGCATTTCTGCAAGTTATTCATCAGGTAGTTTTACAGGCGATATCGTTTCATGGTCGTATGTTTATAGTAGAAACGAAGAAAACTATGGTATTACTGGGAAAGGTTGTATGTTTGGTCCTTCAAATACCGCCAAACTTACATCAGGAAGCTTATCTGGCATAGGAAACTTTACCTGCAAACTTAAAAAAGGATTTACCGGTGCTGGCACACGTCAGGTTGGTTTATATATTAACGGAGAATTTAAGGGTAATTCAATTGCCTGGGATAATACCACAACACAAACTTTTACCGTAAATAATATAAATGTGGCAGGAAATGTGGTTATTGAAATTAGAAACCTTACAAATTATCAGGTAGTAGTGGATGATATTTCGTGGACATGTTATGCTCCACCGGTAGCACCTGTTGCCAAGGATGCATTAAATGTTTCTACAACTGGTTTTACAGCTAATTGGAATACTGTGAGCGGTGCTACAAGTTATAAATTAGATGTTACTAATCAAAGTAATTTTACCACAGATGTAACACTTATTGATGAAAACTTTGTGAATTGTCCATATGCAATTAGTACAGATATTTCTTCAAGTTTAAACACCTATTTAAATACAAGTGGTTGGACAGGATCATTAATTTATGGTTACGGCGGTTATATTCGATTAGGATCAGGAAGTTATAAAGGTATTATAACAACTCCAACTTTAGATTTATCAAATGCTGAGTCAGTTACTTTAAGTTTTGATCTTGGTGAATATGGAACAGATGCAAGTACTATTGAAGTTTTACATGCAGCTGATGGTTCAACATTTAGCTCTGTAACTACCATTGTAGCACCTTCTACAATAACTAATCAGGTTGTTTCCATAACAGGTGGGACAGTCAATTCAAAAATTAGAATTCAGGCTATAGTTGATGCAAATGAACGTTTTTATCTTGATAACTTTAAAGTTGTAAAGACTGTAAGTAATTGTCTGTCGGGTTATAAAGATTTAACAGTTAATGCACTTTCACAAGCGGTAACCGGTTTAACCAATCATACTAATTATTATTACCGTGTTCGTGCATTAGGTGCAAATGGTACAAGTTCAAACTCTAATGTAATATTGGTTTATACAGGTGAAAATTATCGTTCGAAAACCAATGGAAGTTGGAATGATTTAAACACTTGGGAAGTTTCTTCTGATAATAATTCCTGGGTGGCAGCTACAGAATTACCATCAACTACGAGTTCATTAATAACTATTCAGAGTGGAGATGCTGTTGAGATTGTTGATAATGCAAATGTGAATACAATTATCATCAATCCAAATGGAAAATTGACATTAAATAATTTGAAAACTCTTACTACAACCAAATTGGTTATAGAAAGTAGCAATAACGGTACCGGCACATACGTGGATCAAAATTCCGGCAGCAGTTTACCTGACATTACCGGAACTGTCAACCAATACCTTATCACCGACCGCAACTGGTATCTTTCATCGCCTGTAAGCGCGGCTTCTGTTCCTGCCGCTGATAATGTTTGGTATTATGACGAAACAGAAACCAACCTTTTAAATAGTTGGAAAAACGCTACCAATCCGTTAATAGTTGGAAAAGGTTATATTGTAAATCCTACCGGAGCGGCAGTAACTGTTCAATTTAATGGAACTTTAAATACAGGTAATAAATCCATTGGATTAACAAGAACAAACGAAAATACAAGTTACAAAGGCTTCAACCTTGTGGGTAATCCTTATCCTTCGTACCTGAATGCAACTACTTTGCTTTCGGTAAATAACCCGACAGGAAATGAAAAAATCGAAAGCAATATCTGGTATCGTACATATGATGGTTCGAAACATATTTTCAATACTTACAACGGACCTGGTAGTGTAAGTGTACCTCAGGCTGCTAATCCATCTTATATACCACCTATGCAAAGTTTCTGGGTGCGTGCTTTGGCAGATGGAGTAACATTGAATTTCACAAATGCTATGCGTATGCACAATGAAACTGCAAATCCGATTTTGCTTCGTGCACCAAAAGCTACCGATCGTCAGTTGGTACGATTGAATGTAAGCAACGGTTCGGTATCAGACGAAATGGTAATTTACAGCAACGAAAATGCTACCGCCGGTTTGGATAAATACGATGCAAGCAAAATGATGAACACCAGCAATAGTTCGGCAGCTATCAATTTGTACACAACAGTAGGTTCCGAAAATCTGGTTATCGATGGTAGAAACTCTTTGCCTTTGGATGTGGTAATTCCCGTAACCTTTACAACCAATGCTTATTCTTCGGGCAGTTACAGCATTTCGGCTAACGAACTTTCCAATCTGCCTTCAGGGGTTACGGTTAGAGTTATCGACAATGGCGTGGAAACTTCGCTCAGCGATGGAGGTACATTTACTTTCACTGCCGATGCCGGGACAACCAAAACATTCGGACTGATACTTCGCTCGCCGGGTGCAGTTACCGGAGTTGAAAACGGCAAAGCAGAAAACTTCAGTGTATATGCCAATAACAACGGTCAGCTTGTAATTATGGCTCCTGTAAAAAGCAATTATGCTATTTACAATGCTTTGGGGCAATTAATCCAAAACGGAA
>CAYNGF010000048.1:0-24393 GCA_964396515.1 uncultured Paludibacter sp. | reverse complement strand
TCGATGCTGTAATTTAATGCTGAAGCCGAAAATGCTTCTTCTGCTGTAAACATCAGACCTTTGCCGCCTTTATTCAGCACTTTCCAGTAACGAACATCGGTTTTCAACCCATTTTCCTGTGGACGGATATAGGAATAAAATTGCTCTTCTACGGTTTGTTTGTAAACTCCGATGTTTGCCGAGTTATTCCTATCGATGTAATTTTCGTACGGACCACGACCATAATATTCTACTAGGCTGAAACTTTCGGGTATTTGCATTTGCATACCAAAGCGGAACATTTCCGTAACCTTTTCAGTTGGTGATGCTATAAATTTTTGGCTCACAATGATATTTCCTGCAAAATCGATTTCATAATTCATTTGCAATTTTGCAGAAACCTGTTGAACCGAGTATTGCGCCGAAACATAAGCTACATTATTTTTTACTTCGTATTTTAATGAATCAAGCTTCATGCGCGGATTTCGCCATATACTGTATTTATGTTGCAATTGAGCTCCATAGTCGTTATCGGTTGGTGCTCGCCAGAAATTTGGTGTAAGTTTACCATCCTCTGTTAAATAGTTTGTGCCGTTTACACAGTATGAAACCAACCAACCTTCGTGTTTATCGAATTCAATTTTGTAATTGCCACCATAAATCTGCAAATATTTCCAATCATTGTCTTTTATTACAGGTTCAGTAACCACCATATTTCCCACAGGCTGCGAAAGCTTCAGTTCTGTAAACGCATAATTTGTGATATTCATTTGTTTATGAGCAACTTCAAAACCAGCAGGGAGAAGTATATTTGCATTTTTTAATCGGAAACTTAGATTAAGCAACACTTCATTTTTTTGATTAACTTTTGATAAATCATAATTTAGTGTATAATTATCGGTTTTCTGAGGTGCAGTATTTAAATTGTTAATAAAACCACTTTGAACACTTTTTCCTCCGCATACTAATTCCCACTGCAGATAATATGCTGATAAATCAGTAAAGAAATTTTCGTTATAAACCGAAATTATGCCTTTCTGCAAATCAACGGGTTCAGCCCAAATTGATTGATAGAAATATTTTACTTCGTGTGCATGAGGATTTGGTTTACGGTCGGGGTTTATTATACCGTTGTTATTGAAGTTATTGTCCGAAGCATCATATTTATTGTAATCGCCGCCGTAAGCATAAATTTCTACACCATTTTTGCCTTTCTTGCGTAGCGCCTGATCAACAAAATCCCAAATAAATCCACCCTGATATTTCGGATATTTTCGAATCAAATCCCAGTATTCTTTAAATCCACCTTGTGAGTTACCCATAGCATGAGCATATTCACATTGAATTAATGGTTTGTTTTTATCAGCATTGGTTGAGTATTTTTCGCAACCATCGTAACCAAGATACATGGGGCAATAAACATCAGTAAAGTCATTTCCATGCGCTTGTTCATATTGTACAGGACGGGTTTTGTCTTCATTTTTTATCCATTTGTAGCAAGCTTCGAAATTTGGACCAAAACCGGCTTCATTACCCATCGACCAAAAAATTATCGAAGGATGATTATATCCACGTTGTACATTGCGCTGATTGCGTTCGAGGTGTGCTAGTGCAAATTGGGGATTTTTTGCTAAAGTATGTTCGCCATATCCCATACCATGGCTTTCAACATTTGCTTCTGCTACCATATAAATTCCGTATTTATCACATAAATCATAAAAGAAATTATCGTCAGGGTAATGACAGGTGCGTACAGCGTTTATATTTAGTTCTTTCATTATTTTGATGTCTTCAATCATTCGCTCGCGAGCTAAAGCATAACCTCTGTCGGGGTCAAGTTCATGACGATTTGCACCTTTGAAAAGTACGGGTTGCCCGTTAACAAGAATTTGAGCATTTTTCATTTCAATTTTGCGGAAACCGGCTTTCAAAGGAATTACTTCAGATACTTTTCCTCCTTCTTTTACTGTAGCGGTTAGTGTGTAAAGGTATGGAGATTCAGCTGACCATTTTTGTGGATTTTCAACAGCCAATTTTGTACTGATATTTCCTGAACCACTTACACTTTTTGAAACAATTAATTTTCCAGTGGCATCTTTCAATTCTATATCAGCAGTTATTTTTCCTTTGGTTTTAATTGCTACATCGAGTTCACCATTTTTATAATTTTCGTCAAGATTAGGTGTTACGCGTATGTCTTCAATCCGATTGGGGTTACGTGCATAAAGATAACAGTCACGCGACACGCCGGAAAGTCTCCAAAAATCCTGATCTTCGAGATAAGTTCCATCGCACCAGCGAAATACCTGAAAAGCGATTAGATTTTTACCCGGTTTAACATATTTAGTCAGGTCAAATTCAGCTTCGAGCTTGCTGTCTTCGCTATAACCTACATATTTTCCGTTCACCCATAAATAAATATTGGATGTAACCGATCCGAAATGAGCTATGATATCTTTGCCTTTCCAATTGGCAGGTATTGTGATTTCTTTGCGATAGGAACCCACATTATTATTCTGTTCTGGAACATTCGGTGGATTGTTTTTGTACTGATTTCGCCAGGCATAGCCTACGTTTACATAAATGGGATCGCCATAGCCATACAATTCCCAATTGCCCGGTACAGGTATATTTCCCCATCCATTATCATTAAAGTCGATACGAAAAAAATCAGTAGGACGCAGGTTGGCATCTTTTACCCAGTTGAATTTCCATATTCCATTGAGCGAAAGATAATTCAAAGAACTTTCTTTAATTGCATTCTGAGCGGCTTCTTCCGACTCGTATGCGAAATAATTTGTACGCATAGGGTATCGGTTTACTTGATTTACATTTGGATTTTGCCATTCATTTCCCTGTGAATATATTACTAAAGGAATGGCTGTTAAAAGCAAAAGGAGGTACTTTTTCATATTTTTTGATTGTTATTAAAATAATCTTTTTGATTTTATTTCTCAACAAAAATAGATATTAAAATTGAAACCTTCTTGTTAAAAATTCAACTTGGTCATATTTGAAAGTTTTTTGAACGATTTTTAAACTTAAATATTTCGTGTAAAATAATTCTACTTTGACAGATTAAAACTGTAACTTGGAAAAAATCTTTTTAGAAAAAAAATAACACATCATTTTTAAGAATTTTGTTAACGAATTATACTAATTAAACTAATTAATTCCTACGGAATTATTTGTTTAGGATTTTACGATCTAATCTGTCAAAGTAGAAATAACTTGAAATTTCTTTGAATCAAAAATTACTAGCAAAATTTTTGAATGATATATTGGATATGACAACATTACATTAAAGAAGGTGGATGTTTTTAAAAAGTTTTTTTTGAACCTGTCTTTGTCATCAAAAAGGGCGTAAATTATGCAAATTCACACACAAAATAATAAAGTTTTTTCTTAAAATTCAGATACTGAAGTTTTCTATTATTTTAATATTAACTAAAATCCAACAGCCGCTTCAGTTGTAATCAAATTTCTTTGTATCTTTGGGGCTGTTTTTACGCAAAATTCCAACCAATAACGTAAGATTCAACATCTCAATGAAAAAGTTCAAATTGCTCGACAACATTTTCGGCTGGGTAGCATTTGCAATTGCTGCCGTTACTTATTTGCTCACTATGGAACCAACGGCAAGTTTTTGGGATTGTGGTGAGTTTATTTCTACCGCATATAAACTTGATGTAGGCCATCCTCCCGGAGCACCTTTTTTTATGCTTGCGGGTCGTTTCTTTTCGCTTTTTGCATCAGACCCAACGCAAGTAGCTGTAATGATTAATTCCTTATCGGCGCTGGCAAGTGCTTTTACCATTTTGTTTCTTTTCTGGACCATTACACATATTGCTCGTAAAGTTCTTGTAAAGTCTGAAGAAGACTTAACTGTTGCCCGCATGACCGCAATTATTGGAGCAGGTTTGGTGGGAGCGTTGGCTTACACATTTTCGGATACTTTCTGGTTTTCAGCCGTCGAAGGTGAAGTTTATGCGTCTTCATCTCTTTTTACTGCAGTGGTTTTCTGGGCAATTCTTAAATGGGAAGATGTGGCAGATCATTCCGGTTCTGATCGTTGGTTGATTTTAATTGCATATCTTATGGGGTTGTCAATTGGAGTTCACCTTTTAAATTTGCTTGCAATTCCTGCAATAGTATTGGTATATTATTTCCGCAATTATAAGGTATCTACCAAAGGAGTTATCACTGCAATGATTGTTTCTGCAATTGTACTCGGTGTAGTTCTATATGGTATTATTCCAGGTTTTGTAGAAGTAGCTTCCTGGTTCGAATTATTTTTTGTAAACACTCTGGGAATGCCTTTTAATTCAGGCCTCTTTGTATATATTGTGCTTACATTAGCTTCCCTTACGTGGGCAATTTACGAAACAGGTTCAGCCCGTAATTCAGCATTAATGGTAATTTCATACGTTTCAGCTGTTACTTTAGTTGGAATTCCGTTTTTCGGGTCTCATATAGTTTTAGGAATTATCATTATAGCAGGTCTGGCAATTTTTTTATATTTCAAACGAAATGATATTAGTTCCCGTTGGTTAAATACATCTATAGTAATGATAACGTTGATATTAATAGGGTATTCAACTTATGCGGTAATCGTAATCCGTTCAGCTGCTAATCCTCCCATGGATCAAAACTCGCCCGACAATGTTTTTGCTCTTAAATATTATCTGAATCGCGAACAGTACGGCGATCGTCCGTTGTTTTATGGCGCTGTGTACAATGCTCCGGTAGAACTTCGCATAGAAGGTAATATGTGTATTCCGGTGGAAGAAAAGGGTGACCCCCAGTATGTGCCTCAACCAAAAACATCAGAAGGAGAAAAAGACAGGTACAAAATGATTGGTTATAAAACTAGCTACAAAATGGATAGTCGTTTTAAAATGCTCTTTCCACGTATGTACAGCACAACACCATCGCATATTGAAGCATATAAGAGCTGGGCTGACATTAAAGGCAAACCAATTACTTTTGATTACTGCGGACAACAACGTACAGAAATAAAACCTACTTTCGGAGAAAACCTGCGATTTTTCTTTTCCTATCAACTCAATTTTATGTACTGGCGCTATTTTCTGTGGAATTTCAGTGGACGCCAAAACGATATTCAAAGTGTAGGTGAAATTGATCACGGTAATTGGATAACCGGTATCAACTTTATCGATAAAATTCTTGTTGGAGATCAGACCAATCTGCCCCCTGAACTCGCCGAAAATAAGGGACGAAATAAATATTATATGTTACCGCTTCTCTTGGGAATTCTCGGCATTCTTTTCCTTATAAATTCAGGTAGAGAAGGTAAACACAACTTCTGGATAACCATGCTTCTGTTTGTGATGACAGGTATTGCTATCGTGGTTTATCTTAATCAAACGCCATATCAGCCTCGCGAAAGGGATTATGCTTATGCAGGATCGTTTTATGCATTTAGTATCTGGATTGGATTAGGTGTATTATTTATTATAAAATCCGTTGAGAAATTTCTTCCAAAATCAGTTGCAGCATTGGCAATTACGGTTATTTGTTTGGGAGTGCCAGCTTTGATGGCTTCGGAAAACTGGGACGACCATGATAGAAGTGATCGATATGTGGCTCGCGACTTTGGCGGAAATTATTTGGCTTCGTGCCGACCGAATGCAATAATTTTCTCTAACGGCGATAACGATACTTTCCCACTTTGGTACAATCAGGAAGTGGAAGGTAACAGAACCGATGTACGTGTTTGTAATCTCAGTTATCTGCAAACAGATTGGTATATCGATCAAATGAAACGAGGTGCTTATCTTTCACAACCATTGCCAATAAGTTGGAAACAAAAAGATTATGTTTCCGGTAAAAACGAAGTTGTTTGGGTGGAAGATCAGATAAAAGAACCTTTGAATATTAATACTGCTTTTGATTTTCTTTTATCTGACGATGAACGTACTAAACAAAACGGCGAATCATATATGCCGGCTCGTAATTTGTTCTTCCCGGTAGATGCAAAGCAAGCTATTAAAACCGGAACTGTGAAAGCAGAACGTGAAGGTGAAATAAATCAGCGTCTCGATATTACAGTAAATCGTCGCCTTACCAAAAGTGAATTGATGGTCTTGGAAATGTTGCGCACTAATAATTGGAATCGTCCTATTTATTTCGCTGTAACCGTGGGAGACGATTATTACTTAGGCTTAAACGATCATTTCGAACTCACAGGTATGGCTTATCAAATTGTGCCAACCGGAGTAAAAGGTGCCGGACCTCAGGTAAACACAGAAGAAATGTACGAAAATATGATGACAAAATTCCGTTATGGTGGTGTAGATAAACCCGGAATTTATTTGGATGAAAATACATTGCGTATGTGCCGTACGCACCGCATGATGTTCTCGCAATTAGTTACTGCTTTGTATAACGAAGGTGATTCTGTTAGGGCATTAAAAGCTTTGGATTATTGTAATAAAGTGTTACCGGCTTATAATATCCGACACGATTATGTTTCCACTGTGCTGGCCGAATATTACTACAAATTAGGCCAAAGTAAAAAAGGCGACGAAATAATGGATGCAGTTGCGAATGATTGCGTGAAAAACCTAGAGTGGTATTTCAGTTTAGGTTCGTCGAAATATAATAGTGTGAAAAATCGTGTCAGTCATAATCTTGCCGTGCTTAATCAGGTATTGCGTATTTGCGAACAGGAAAAACAAAAAACTGTTTTCAACAAATACATGCCTGATTACATGCGTTATACTCAATCTTCGAAGTTGTAAATGAAATTTCAGATTCCCGTTTGGTTACGTTTTTTTGAAAATGATATAATTTGGCGGATCAAAACTAAGTCGAAAGTGATTTACCTCACTTTCGACGATGGTCCCGTGCCCGAAGTTACCCCTCAGATATTGGACATTCTCGACCGTTATGGCTGGAAGGCTACTTTTTTTTGCGTCGGTCAAAATGTAAAATACAATCAGGAGCTGTTTATGGATATCGTAAACAGAGGTCACAGAGTCGGAAATCATACTTATAATCATTTAAAAGGATTTTCGAACAATACAGCCGATTATGTTAAAAATGTACTGAATGCTACTGAATACATAAAGAGTACTTTGTTCAGACCTCCTTATGGTAAATTAACTTATAAACAATATAAAGCACTAAGAAAAGAATATCAGGTAGTTATGTGGGATGTTATAACCTATGATTACGATCAGAAACTCTCACCCGACAAAGTCTTCAAAAATGTTACAAAAAATCTTCGTGAAGGTTCAGTGGTCGTTTTTCACGATTCTATTAAAGCCAAAAACAACGTTTTAAATGTACTCCCACGTGCTATTGAATTTTGGATTGAAAACGGATATCGTTATGAACTGCTTTAAATTTTCAATGTGAAGGAATCGATATTACATTATATTTGGCAATATAAACTGTTCACAACAACGGGTTTGCAAACTACCGATGGTGAACTTGTTGAAGTAATTGATACCGGAAAACCTAATTCCGATGCAGGTCCTGACTTTTTCAATGCTAAAATAAAAATTGGCGATACGCTTTGGGCTGGTAATGTTGAAATTCATACTTACGCTTCAGACTGGAATAGTCATCAACATTCAAGTGATAAAGCATATAAAAATACTATTTTGCACGTAGTGAAATATTCCGATATTGAAATTTACAGAGCAGATGGTGGAAAAATTCCCCAAATTGAATTAAATTATCCTGCTATTATTGACCTTAACTACGAAAGTCTTCATGCTGCAAAACTTTGGATTCCATGTGCTGCTAAAATTCATACCGTACCATCAATACTAATTACGAGTTGGAAAACTGCATTGTTAACCGAAAGACTTGAACAAAAGACAACGCATATTAATGAACTGCTTGCAGGAAATACAATGAATTTCGAGGAAGCATTTTATATTTCGCTTGCAAAAAGTTATGGTTTCGGTACGAATGGTGAGGTTTTCGAGGCATTGGCCCGTTCACTTCCGCTGGCAATACTGGCAAAACATAAAAATAATCTTTTTCAAATCGAAGCATTGCTTTTTGGACAATCCGGTTTGTTGAGAGAAATCAGTAGCGACGATTATGAATCTTCACTTTGTAAAGAATTCAATTTTCTGAAAACTAAATACGATTTAAAACCAATTGATGGAAGTAGATGGAAACTTTTACGTATGCGTCCGGTAAATTTCCCCTACGTAAGAATAGCTCAGTTTGCGGCTCTTATACATCATTCAATTAAACTTTTTTCGAAAATTACTGAAAATCCTGAATTAAAATATATTTCAAAATTATTTGAAACAGAGACATCTGAATATTGGAAAAAGCATTATCATTTTGGTAAAACAACACACAACAAAATTAAAAAAATAGGAATTTCATCAGTTTATAGCATCATAATAAATACTGTTGTACCATTTTTATTTACATTTGCTGATCGAAAAGGAAATCAGGAGCTGAAAGATAAAGCCTTTGCTTTGCTTGCTGAAATTCCTGCCGAGAATAATGCCATTGTTTCGGGCTGGAAAACACTGAATATAAATGTGGAAAATGCTGTTGATTCACAGGCGCTTATTCATTTAAAGAAAAACTATTGTGATGATAAAAAATGTTTGCGATGCCGTATCGGTTTGAAAGTGTTGACAGTGTAAAACCAAATTTCGAAGTTTAAAGTTTCTAAGTTACAGGTTTTATGTTCAGATGCCTGTATTTCAAAACTTTGAAACCAAATTACGGATTAAATTTTCAAATCTCAAATTACCCCAATATTTTTTTGATGACGAAACTAAAATTCATAGTATCTTTTTTGATGTCGGTCGCCGTAGCGGTTGCTTTGTTGCAATCGTGTGCCAATCGTGCACAAGGTCCAACCGGCGGACCCAAAGATGAAACTCCCCCTAAAGTTGTTAAATCTGTTCCTGAGAATGGCGCCTTGAATTTCCGAAAAAAAGAAATCCATATATATTTTGATGAAAATGTAACGGTAGAAAAAGTATCCGAAAATGTAATTATTTCACCGCCTCAACCCAAACAACCCGAAGTTAAGGGTAATGGAAAGCAAGTGATTGTACAGTTTGAAGAGGATTTAGCGGATAGTACTACCTATACTATTAATTTTGGTAATGCGATTGTTGATTTAAATGAAAAAAATCCATTAAAGGATTACCGCTTTTCCTTTTCTACAGGAAATGAAATCGATACGCTCCGAATTTCGGGTATTGTGCTGAATGCCGAAGACCTCAATCCGGTTGCCGGTACAGTGGTAGGTATTCATCGCGAGAATAATGATTCTGTTTTTGGTACAAAGCCATTCTTACGCATTGGCAAAACCAACGACGAAGGAAGATTTGTTATTGATAATGTAAGAGCCGGAAAGTATAACGTTTTTGCACTTTCCGATTTGAATCAGGATTATGTTTACCAGGAAGGTGAAAACCTTGCTTTTCCCGACTCGATGGTTACTGCTCGGGTTACTTTAGAAATAAAAAATGATACCGTTTGGAAAGATTCCATAACGATTGATTCCGTGAAAATTAATAAACATTCGCTTTTTTATCCCGATAATGTGTTGCTCCGCTGGTTTAAAGAAAGCAATAAACGACAGTATCTGGTTAAAAATGAGCGTAAATCTCCCAACAATTTTACACTGTTTTTCAATCGCGAACAGAAAGAATTACCCAAAATAAAACCCATTAATTTCAATTGGGAGGGCAAATATGTAGTGCAGAAAAACCTTTCGATGGATACCCTGACGTATTGGATTACTGACTCGTTGGTTTTTGCCAACGATACACTCGAAATGATAGTGAGTTACAACATCTCCGATTCTTTGGCAAAAATACAAATGCAATCTGATACGTTGGAAATAATCTTCCGCCGGCCCCGAACAACTCAACGGGGCACTGCAACGGCATCGCAAACAAATAATCCTGAACTCCATAAATACCGATTTTCAGTCAATGCAAACAACGAATTTGATATTTTCAGGCAACTCACACTCAAATTTGAAGTTCCGCTTGCCAAAACAGATACTTCGCGTATTAAGTTATCCGAAAAAGCTGATACTTTGCTAAAACCATTACCTTTCACTTGGCGACAGGCTGATTCAACCCGAATGTCGTACATTGTTGAGTACAAATGGCAACACGGCAAAAACTATCAGTTAAATGTTGATTCTGCTGCATTCCAAAGCGTTTATAATAAAGTAAATGAGAAATTCACCTCTCAGTTTAAAATAAAACCTGCCGATCAGTACACTGCTCTGAAAGTGTTAATCACTCCATTTGACTCCACGGCTGTAATTCAGGTAATTGACCCGAAAGATAAAGTAGTTGCAACCAAACCTGCTGAACCAAAAGGCACTAACTTCGAATATCTTGCTCCCGGCGACTATTTCCTGAGGCTTTTTAGGGATAAAAATGCCAATGTTAAATGGGATACAGGCAATCTCCGTAAAAAACTTCAGCCCGAAGAAGTTTATTATTATAACAAAAAACTCAGCTTGCGTGCCAACTGGGAATTTGAAGAAACATGGAATCTGAACGAAAATCCTCCGTTAAGCGAACAAAAACTGAAAGATCTGAGTAAACCTGCGGGAAAGGCAGGGAACTAATTTTTTGTCCGTTATTAGCTGAATTCAATTATTAGTTTTACGTATATTTTGAAAGTTATTACAAACGTAAAACTTATTACTGTTAGCAGATTCTCCAATATTTATTTTTGAAATCACTCATATAAGCATAGGGATTCATGCATTATTGAGAATAATCATACTTCTATTAGTGTATTTTTAAAATTAAATACCGAAGAAATTAATCCATGTTAGTTGTACAAATAAAGCAACCTTATTGATACTAAAAAGTTAATGCTGCAAATTTTGCAGCATTAACTTTTTAAATAATTACCAACTATGAGAATTACTATAATATTTTAACTATGAATCAATAATACATATTTGTATCTGCTGAATGTTTAAATGCTAAAATACTATTTCGAAACTTGCAATTGAAGAACTATTTAATTGAGGTTTACCCTGTACATAGTATGCCATCACTCAAGTTTAATGAACTACCTCTAAAGCTTTATTGATTGCTTTTTGAATTCCATCTGCATTTTTTCCTCCGGCTGAAGCAAAGAACGGTTGTCCACCTCCACCGCCTTGAATTTCTTTAGCTGCTTCGCGTGCAATGTTGGTTGCGTTTAATCCTGCAGCTACTAAATCATCGCTGAGCAAAACGGTTAACGATGGTTTTCCATCTACTACACAGCCAGCCACGAAAAACAGTTTTTCATTTTGAATATTGCGAATTTGAAAAGCAAGTGTTTTTATTTGATCAGCAGTCAAATTACCTCTAAATGTGATAATTTTTACATCTTTAATTCCTCTAACTTCTTTTACTTCTTTTACTTCAGAAATTAATTTGTCCCGAAGCGTCATTATTTTTTCGTGAACAAATGCTTCAACCTGTTTTTTAAGTTCTGCATTTTCTTCACTTTGCTTACGAATTGCACTTAATAAATCAGGTACGTTATTTAATAATTCTTTTGCCTCGCTTATCGTATCTTGTTGTTTGTCCAACATTTCTTCAACAGCTTTACCGCTAATTGCTTCGATTCGTCGAATACCTGCAGCAATAGAGCTTTCTGCTACAATACGAACCATTCCGATATTTCCTGTAGCAGTTACATGTGTTCCACCACATAGTTCAACCGATGTTCCGAACTGAATTACTCGGACTGTTTCGCCGTATTTTTCTCCAAACAAAGCCATGGCTCCCATAGCTTGAGCTTCAGCTATTGGTGTTTCGCGGAGTTCTTTCAATGGATAATTTTCGCGTATTTTGCGGTTGGCAATCGCTTCAACAGCACGAATTTCTTCTTTTGTCATTTTTTGAAAATGAGAGAAGTCAAAACGCAATGCTTCAGGACTAACATATGAACCTTTTTGCTCAACATGTGTACCTAACACTTCGCGCAATGCTTCGTGTAATAAATGTGTTGCTGAGTGATTACGTTCGGTCGCTTTACGTTTTTCAATATCGATGGTAGCTGTAAATGTAGCTGTTACATCTGCTGGAAGTTTTTTCGCAATATGCACTGCTAAATTATTTTCTTTTTTTGTATCGATAATTTCAACAACTTCACTTTCCGATTTGAGGTATCCGCTATCACCTACTTGTCCGCCCATTTCGGCGTAAAAAGGAGTGTGTGAAAGTACCAGTTGATAGTATTCCTGATTTTTTTGTTTCACTTTACGGTAACGAAGAATTTCAGTATCGTATGATGTAAAATCGTAACCCACGAATACGCTATCGCCTTCACGTATTGTTACCCAGTCCCCTGTTTCTACAGTAGCAGCATTACGGGCACGTTCTTTCTGAATTTGCATTTCTACATTAAATTCTTCTACATTTACGGTCATTCCGTTTTCGCGTAAAATGAGTTCAGTCAAATCCAACGGAAATCCATACGTGTCATAAAGCGTAAAAGCAACTTTTCCACTAAATAGGCCCCCTCTATCGGAGGTGGTTTGGGGGAGGCTCTTATCAAGTAAGCGAATGCCGGTTTCGAGTGTTCGTAGAAATGATTCCTCTTCTTCTTTTAAAACTTTTTCAATTAATGTTTTTTGCGATATCAATTCGGGATATGCTTTACCCATAACTTCACAAAGCACATCAATTAATTTATACATAAATGCATGACGTTGACCCAGGAAAGTGTAGCCGTAACGCACTGCACGACGCAAAATTCTACGAATAACATAACCGGCTTTTGCATTTGAAGGCAATTGTCCATCGGTAATTGAGAAAGCAATCGTACGAATGTGATCGGCAATTACGCGCATTGCAATGTCCACTTTTTCTTCTTTACCGTATTCTGTGTTGCAAACACGACCAATTTCAGCAATAATTGGAGTGAAAACATCAGTATCGTAATTCGACAATTTTCTCTGTACAGCCATACACAAACGTTCAAAACCCATTCCTGTATCTATTACTTTGGCTGGCAATTCTTCGAGTGACCCATCTGCTTTTCGGTTATATTGCATGAATACATTGTTCCATATTTCAATTACCTGAGGATGACTTTTGTTAATTAACGAAAGACCATCAATTTTCGCACGCTCATTTTCAGGACGAATATCAATATGAATTTCGGAACATGGGCCACATGGTCCTGTATCGCCCATTTCCCAAAAGTTGTCTTTTTTATTACCGTTAATAATACGTTCAGCAGGCAGGAATCGAGCCCAAATTTCAGCAGCTTCATCATCTCTCCCGAGCCCTTCGGAGGGTGAACCTTCAAAAACAGTTGCATAAAGACGATCTTTGTCAAGTTTGAGAACTTCTGTAAGGTATTCCCATGCCCATTCGATGGCTTCTTTTTTGAAATAATCTCCAAATGACCAATTACCCAACATTTCGAACATAGTGTGATGATAAGTATCATGTCCTACTTCTTCCAAATCGTTGTGTTTTCCGCTTACACGTAAGCATTTCTGAGAATCTGCCACTCGTGGATATTTAATTGGGTCGTTTCCCAGAATAATATTTTTAAATTGATTCATTCCCGCGTTGGTAAACATCAATGTGGGATCATCTTTTATAACCATGGGTGCCGATGGCACAATTTTGTGGTCTTTCGATGCAAAAAAATCGAGAAATGATTGACGAATTTCTTGTGAAGTCATTATAATTTTTTTCTGTGTCTTAAGTCAATTGTCCAAAGTTATCAACTGCTTAAATGTAACGTTATCTGGACAGATTTTTTACATTTTGCAAAATCCCTCAGACATAATTGCTATGTTGGTTAATAATATCAAATTCGGACTGCAAAAGTACTTCAAAATTATTACTTTTGCAGCAGATGTTGAATAAAATATTTTCCTGTTTATAATTTATTAGGGTGATAATATGATTATTTGAATCGAATCAAATAAAGTAATTGTTGATTTTGAACAAAATTTCGCAACGAATTAGTCTTTATGGCAAAAAAAGTTAAATTTCATTTTAATCCAGAAACACTCAATTACGAACCGATAATTCAGACATTTTGGAATAAACTTAAAAATGTTTTGATACATGCGTTTTCAGGGATATCTTTAGGTGGTTTGTTTTTTTTAATATTTGTTACTACGGTTCAATCACCTCGGGAAAAACAGTTGAACCAGGAGAAAAACAGAATGCAGGCACAATATAAATTACTTGATAGACAGTTAAATGAAGTTCAGAAAGTATTAACTGACCTCCAACAGCGCGATGATAATATGTATAGAGCAGTTTTGCAGGCAGAACCTATACCACTTGAAGTTCGCACTGCTGCTACAGCTAATACAGAATTTTACCAGCAACTGCTTAATATGACAAATTCCGAATTAGTTGTTACTACTACAAAAAAACTTGCTGAGATTAGAAAACAATTATATATACAGTCTCGTTCTTATGATGAATTGATTACTTATGCAAAGAATAGGGAATCAATGTTACAATCTTTGCCAGCCATTCAACCTGTTTTAAATAAAGATTTAACACGTGTCGCTTCGGGTTTTGGATGGCGTATGGATCCCGTCTATCGTACTACCAGGTTTCACTTAGGGGTAGATTTTACTGCACCAACCGGAACTGATGTTTATGCTACTGCTCAGGGAACAGTTAAGGAAGCAGGTTGGAAGCAGGGTTATGGAAATACTGTTCATGTTTATCATGGTTTTGGATATGAAACGTTGTATGCCCATTTAAGTGTAATAAAAGTTCGCTCAGGACAAAAAGTAAGAAGAGGTGATGTAATTGGACTTGTAGGAAATACAGGTAAATCAACAGGACCACATTTACATTACGAAGTACATTACAAGGGCGAACCTGTAAATCCGATGAATTTCTTCTTTCTTGATTTATCGCCTGCTGAATACGACAAAATGGTTCAAATGTCGAACAATTCCGGAATGTTGCTTGACTAATTAACCTTGTAAGAATTAAAGGTGAAAATTTTATGGAAAATAATACAAATGAAATTCCAAACCCAGGTCCAATAGGTATTTTCGATTCTGGCTACGGAGGGTTAACCATATTGGGAAAAATAAAAGAGGCTTTACCTCAGTATGATTTTATTTATTTGGGAGATAATGCTCGTACACCCTATGGTTCACGATCATTTGAGGTTGTTTATCAATATACACTTCAGTGCGTAAAATATCTTTTTGAATGTGGCTGTCATTTGGTCATTATTGCTTGCAATACTGCTTCTGCAAAAGCTTTACGTACAATTCAGCAAATTGATTTACCAAAAATTGATCCTACCCGTCGTGTGCTTGGTATTATCAGACCCACGGTAGAAAAGATAGGAAGCGTAACTAAAACCAAACATGTTGGATTATTAGCTACTGAAGGAACAGTTTTATCAGGTTCATATCCACTTGAAATTCATAAAATTAATCCGGAAATTACTGTTACTTCAGAAGCTTGTCCTATGTGGGTGCCGCTAATAGAGAATAATGAACATAATTCCCCCGGAGCCGATTACTTCATTAAAAAAAATCTTGATAATTTAATGAAACGTGATAACAAAATTGATACTGTAATTCTTGGCTGTACCCATTATCCTTTAATTCAGCAAAAGATTCAAAGTTTTCTTTCTAATGAGATTCAAGTAATATCTCAGGGAGAACTTGTTGCAGCCAGTTTAATAGATTATTTGAAACGTCACCCTGAAATGGAAAATAAATGCACAAAAAATGGAACAGTAAAATATCTTACTACTGAATCTGCACAAAAATTTTCAGAGTCAGCTTCAATATTCTTGAATCATGAAATTACAACAAAACATGTTGCGATTGTATAAATATTTGTTCACTGATGAAAAAAACTAAAATTATTATTGCAGGAATAGGAGGAGTAGGAGGATATTACGGAGGTTTACTTGCGCGTAAATACTTTGAAACTCCAAATATTGAAATTTTTTTTATAGCTCGGGGTGAAAATCTGAAAAGAATCCGTGAAAGTGGACTGAAAGTAATTACAGAGTCTGAGTCATTTATAGCTTATCCCAAAATGGCTACTGATAATCCTGAAGAGATTGGTGAAGTTGATTTTATCTTATTATGTACTAAAAGCTATCATCTAAACGATACCATTATACAGTTAAAACCTTGCATTAAAGAATCTACTATAATTTTACCATTGCTAAATGGTGCAACTATTACTGAACAAATTAAAAGTTTACTTCCTGAAAACAAAGTTTGGTATGGTTGTGTTTATATCGTCAGCCGATTAAATCAACCTGGTGAAGTGGAGAGTTCTGGAGGAGTACACGACTTATTTTTTGGGAATGAAAAACCAAACGAGGATTTAATACAACAACACCAACTGCTGAATATTATGTTAAACGCAGGCATAAAAGCGTTTTGTAGCTCAGATATTCGGTCAATTATCTGGAAAAAATTTATTTTTATATCTACTACAGCTACTCTCACTACATATTTCAATGTCGGTTTTCGTGATTTGCTAACCACTGAAGAAAGAAAGAATCTTACTTTGAAATTATTGACTGAGATTTCTGAACTTGCAAAAGCTACTGGAATAACTTTCGATACAGATATAATTCAAACTACATTGAAGCATATTAGTCGTTTACCATTTGGAACAACTTCGTCAATGCATACCGATTTTTTACAAAATCGTAAAACAGAATTAGAAACACTTACTGGAATTGTACCACCGCTTGCCAATCAATTTGGTGTAAAAACACCAACATATCAAAAAATATATGAATCTTTAAAAAGTATTTAATCTATAATTTTAAAATAAAAAAACTGCTCAGTTATTTAACTGAGCAGTTTTTTTATAAAGTTTTACAATATAATTATTTATTGAAGAAGAAATTAGCTCTACGGTTCAAGCGATAAGCTTTTTTAGGTTCGAACAGTTTTCCTTTACCATTTGCTATAATACGATTTTCAGCAATACCATAGTCTTTCATTAATTTAGCTTTAACTACATCGGCTCTGCGTTGACTTAATTTCTGATTGTAAGGAATACTACCAATAAAGTCAGCATAACCTCTTACTTCAACAGTTAAACTAGGATCGGCTTTCATTTTTTCTCCTACATATTTTATTGCTTTCAATGCTTCTGCATCAAGATCTACTTTATCAAAATCGAAGTAAACAGAAGCTGCACCATGTACATCGCCATTCGTTACTGTAACACCCCAGAAATCAACAGGGTTTCCTTTAGGAGTATTAGGTTCTCTGTCCCGACTGTCAGGTACTCCATCACCATCGCTGTCTTTGCCATCAAGTAGTTGATCAGGTGTTACAACATTGTCTGGAGCCTGATCAGAAACGTGAACTCTTCCGGGTACTGTACGCCCATAGAAATCAACTTCGTTTAGTTTTGGAGTGTTTGGTTCCAAATCACGGTGATTAGGTACACCATCGCCATCATCGTCCGGTCCATCAGCAAGGGTTTTTTCCAGTTTTTCTACACGTGGTTTTAAGTTTTCAACTTTACCGTCAACGTCGTTAACTTTATTTTTCAAACCTTTAACATCTTCCAGAAGTTTAATAACATCCTGATTTCTGTTGTAATCAGTCATGTCAACATTGCGTAAATGATCTTTGTTTACAGCATTGATTTTATAACGTGCATAGATAGTAAATGCTTCAGCCATATCATTAGCTGTACCTCTCCATGGTTTTCTAGCATAATCAGTTACAAAATCTTTTCCTGTATTGTAGTCAATAAATCTGAATCCTTCAAGATTATCTTTATTATAAGATCTGAATTGACCTTTTAAGCCAAGTGCAAGAGAATTGTTGATATTATATTCAGCAGATAATGACAAAGGAATGCTCATAGCTCTGTAATTACTTTTGCCTTCAACAGCAGCTATACTAACAATATCAGTAGTTGTTTTTAGTAAAGCAGCTCCAGCGTCAGTAGTTAAATTTGCAGGATCTAATTTATATAAAGCTAAACCGGCTCCAACAGTACTGTTAACATGCCATTTAGTTTTCAACTCGGGAAAAACAAGTTTCATCAAGTTTACAGTTACATTAAAGTCAATGTTGTTTGTATTGGTTTTAAATGCATATTTATGAGTGCTTTCTCCAGGGAAAATCATTCCTGAATCAGTGAATTTTCCTTTATAGGGAAGATAATAGTAATCTAAGGAAACACCCCAAATTGGAGTGAAAGCATATTCTACTTCTACTCCTGCTGACAAACCGGTACCACCAGCCGGAAGAGCATTTCTTAAATCCTGTGTAGCATCACCGTCATAAACGTTAATGCCTAAACCTCCACTAACAGACCAGTGTGAATAATCTTTTTGTTGAGCCATAATGAAAAGTGGCAAAACAACACACAAAAGCGAGATTAATGTTCGTTTCATAAGTTTTTTGTATTAGTTAGTTTTTAAAATTTAGTATCTGCGTAACTTTTTCAGACAAAAATAGAATTATATTTTTGGAATAAAAAATTTTTTGTAATATTTTTTTGCTTTAAATGCTCTATTTGCTAAATTTTCTTTTTTCAATACATAATTCAAGTCAAAAATTGTAATTATTAATAATAACAATGCATTTTATAAAATGTTTTCTGAGATATAAAAATTGAGATGTTTTTTTGAAATTATTTTTCTTCTAGTAATTTTTCCAATCGTATAAGTTCATCTCGTAATTGAGCTGCTTCAATAAACTCGAGTTTTTTGGCTGCTTCAAACATTAATTTACGTGTATGAGCGATAGCTTTTTCTAAACCTGTTTTCGTCATGTATTTAATAACCGGATCAGCGGCAATATTTTCAGCTTTTTCAGGTTCAGTGTAAGCTTTCGGTTCCATTTTTGATAGTTGATTTCTTTCGCCTTTTACTATTGCCTGTGGAATAATTCCATGTTTATGGTTGTATGCAAGCTGTTTTTCGCGACGACGGTTTGTTTCATCAATAGTTTTTTGCATACTTTCGGTAATCTTATCGGCGTACATGATAACTTTTCCATTGAGGTTGCGAGCGGCTCTGCCGGCAGTTTGGGTAAGTGAACGATGTGAACGCAAAAACCCTTCTTTATCTGCATCTAATATCGCAACAAGTGAAACTTCCGGTAAATCGAGTCCTTCGCGTAAAAGATTAACCCCAACCAACACATCAAATGTACCGTTTCGTAAGTTTTCCATAATCTCAACTCGTTCAAGGGTATCAACATCAGAGTGTATGTAATTGCATTTGACTCCAGATTTTGTAAGATAATCAGCGAGTTCTTCGGCCATGCGTTTTGTAAGCGTAGTTATTAATACGCGTTCGTTTTTCTCAACTCTCAGTGTAATTTCTTCAAGCAAATCATCAATCTGATTCAAACTTGGTCTGATATCTATTTCAGGATCAAGTAATCCTGTTGGACGAATTAATTGATCAACGACAACTCCTTCGGAACGCGCAAGTTCGTAATCGGCGGGTGTTGCACTTACATAAATTGTTTGAGGTGTAAGACTCTCAAATTCATGGAATTGCAATGGTCTGTTGTCGCGCGCTGCGGGTAAGCGAAAACCGTATTCAATCAGATTTTGTTTCCGGGCAGCATCGCCTCCATACATTGCTCTGATTTGGGGAATGGTAACATGGCTCTCATCTATGACCATTAAATAATCGTCAGGAAAATAATCGAGCAAACAAAATGGTCTTGATCCGGGAGCACGTCCATCAAAATATCGAGAGTAATTTTCAATACCTGAACAATATCCAAGTTCCTTAATCATTTCAAGGTCGTAACTTACACGTTCGTAAATGCGTTTAGCTTCGAATAATTTTCCTTCTCGCCTAAAGTATTCTGCTTGCAAATCGCGGTCACGTTCAATTTGTCCGATTGCAGACATAATTCGCTCTTTGGTGGTTACAAAAATACTTGCCGGGTAGAGTTTAATATTATCGAAACTGTTTAGTTCATTGAGGTTTAAAGGGTCGAGCATAAGAATTTCATCAATTTTATCCCCCCAGAAAACTACACGTAAAATATAATCGGCATAAGCAGGAAATATATCTACTGTATCGCCTTTCACTCTGAAATTGCCTCGATTTAGTTCAAGTTCGTTGCGGGTATAAAGTATATCGACAAGTGTACGTAAAAAGTCGTTACGAACCAAATGTTCTCCACATCTAATTTCAGTTACATTGCTGGTAAAATCTTCTGGATTACCAATACCATAAAGGCATGAAACAGACGAAACAACAATAACATCGCGACGACCTGACAGTAATGATGAAGTAGCAGAAAGGCGTAATTTTTCAATTTCCTGATTTATTGAAAGATCTTTCTCAATATAAGTATCGGTAGTTGGCAGGTAGGCTTCGGGCTGATAATAATCGTAGTACGAAACAAAATACTCAACAGCATTTTCAGGGAAAAAAGACTTAAACTCGCTGTAAAGTTGTGCAGCAAGTGTTTTATTGTGGCTTAATATTAATGCCGGCCTGTTTACCTGCTGAATTACATTTGCTATTGTAAAAGTTTTTCCAGAGCCGGTTACCCCCAGCAAAGTTTGGAACGGTATGCCATAATTCAAACCATCCACCAGTTGCTTAATTGCTTCAGGCTGATCGCCTGTAGGCATATAGGTTGAGGTGAGCTTAAAAGGCATGATAAATTTATGGTTTTTTCAGAAAATAATCAGGTCAGTAAAAAATAATCTGTCCTGAATAAAAGTTTTATCTTTCAAAAAAAGAGATTAGAAAAATTAATCAAGAGGCATTATAAGCATAAGAATGATGTAAACTATTATACCTGGAAAGCCAACCGATAAAACCGATAGCAGTACATAAGCTACTCTAACAATAGTTACATCTACATTGAGGTATTCAGCAATACCTCCACAAACTCCGGCAATCATTTGATTGTTTCGAGAACGTCGTAATTTCTTTTCCATTTTTATGAGGTTTTTTTTGCAAATTAACAAAAAAAACCTCATTCTTTAATTTTTTCTTGATTTTTTTTGAAAAGTAAATTTTCTCTGTTTTGATTCTGTGCCAGAAATACAATTTTATCTTCCCGATTGGTTTATGTAATTTCTCAATTCATTATTAAATTCAGTATTCTTTATTAGATCTTCAAGTGATATGTGCATACGATAACGCCAGCTATATTTCGAGTTTGAAGGAACATTAATTCTTTCATCGTGTGGATTTTCCCTTCTTATTTTATCTGAAATACTTAATAAATCCTGAAATTGGAAAATTGCCCACATTGCCGGAGAATAAAGGTGCTGTAGTAATATATCTCTACAAATCCAACTTTCGCAGAAAAATGGTGCTTCGCCATAATGACCTAACTGTGAGTTGTAAAACCGTTGAGTTATGGCTCTGTCTTCTTCCCACCAACCACGTATAGTGCTCATATCATGGGTTGATGGTGTTACAACACTAAGATAGGGTGCATAGTTTGGATGTGCAAATTCAATTGTATTGGTTTTTGGAGCGCGCTGAACTTCGAGACTTAATATTCCTAATTCTTTCATTACAGCAGTAACACAATTTGTCATCATGCCCAAATCTTCACCACATATAAGCATGTTGGTGGAGCGTTTTAGAACGGGTAGTTTTTCCATGCCAGAACGATACCAGAATGCATCTTGGCGACGGTAAAAATAATCAACATAGATTTCTTGAAGTTTATGTCGTGTAGTTTCGTCCAATTCCTGAAATGAACGAAGATTTTCCATACCAAAACGAGGGTAAAATAAGGTTTGGTTACTTCCCTCAACTTCAAAGAATAATACATTGGATATTAAATCGAATAAACCATTGCGAATTCTTTCAGAAATTTTTCCTTCATTAAAAAGTTGATCAACGTAAACCTGACTTAAATACGGATTTTTGAGCCTCAAAATCCATCCATCATCAATTTGCAAGCAGTTTGCTTTTACCCAATGCGATTCCTCCCCGAACAAATCCCACAATAGTGAGTCGGTAACGTATGGTTTACAAAATCTGTTATAGTCGAACCAAATTCCTTTTTCAGCAAATTCGTTGATATGAACCGGAATAGAAGGATTCAGATTTCCCATTATACCTTCTACCTGATTTAAAGGGATTTCCCATATTCTGAAAAATCCGAGAATGTGATCAATTCTGAAGGTGTCGAAGTATTCCGACATTTGGTTCAATCGGTTTTTCCACCATTCGAACCCTGTTTGTTTAATCATCTCCCAGTTGTAGGTGGGCAATTCCCAGTTTTGACCTTTTATGGCAAACATATCGGGTGGAGCCCCTGCTTGCTTGTGCATATTAAAAAGTTGGGGTGATACCCAAGTATCCACACTGTTTCGGTTTACACCAATTGGTATATCGCCTTTTAGAATGATGCCGTTTTCATGTGCATACGTTGCAGCTTCCGAAAGTTGGCAATGTAAATGATACTGAATGAAATAATTTGTACCAACTTCGTCGAAATACTCACTATCGTTAGAGGTAATCTGATTAATTTTATTTTTGTCAAATTTCGAAAACTCGTTCCATTGTCTGTAATCGGGAGTTCCAAATTTATCGCGTAAAACACAATAGGCTGCATATGGAACAAGCCAATATTCGTTCTTTTTGAAAAATTTTCTAAAATCTTTATTTTTCAAAAACTTATTTTTATTTATCAAATAGAGTTCTTTTGCATATCGATATTTAAAATTAATTACCTGAAGAAATTCTACTCTTTCAAGTGCGTTAAGTTTTGGTTGTAATTCATTGTATGCTTGTTGAAGTTTATGGTCAGCCGGTAGTTTTCCTAAAGCAGGTAAGTTTAGAAAAAGCGGATTCAGAGCAAATGCTGATATTGCTGCATAGGGAAGCACATCGGCATCGGTATGTGTGCCGGTAGTGTCATTTAATGGTAAAACCTGAATTAACTTAAGTCCAGTGAGTTTTGCCCAATCTACCAAAAGTTTTAAATCTACAAAATCACCTGTGCCAAAACTTTTTTTGGTACGAATGCTGAAAACGGGTAAACCTACACCTGCTCCATGCCACTGGTTCGATTTCATTCGCACAAATCCATCGTTTTTTATTATTTTTATTTTAGCGCTGTTAAAAATCTGTACATACCGGTCTGATCCTTCTTCAAAATAACTGAAAATACCCTTTTCTGTATTGAAAATTCCGTATTTATAACTGATTTCTGCTTTTTGGAGTTTCTTTAAATTCAGACTGCACTTCCAGAAATTATCTTCATTGTATTGCAATAATTTCGGTTTATTTACCGACCAATTGCCCAGTTCTTCGCAATTGCCTATAATACAAATACTTTCATGTTTTTGAAGTAAAGGAGCTTGTACTTTAAAAATGTGCGTAAAATCTTCGGGTATAACATCTTTTTCTGTTGGGTGTTCATCTTTTAGTAGTACGTTACGGAAAGGAGACGAAAGAAAAATATTTTCTACAGCGTTGGTAGGATTCCATAAGTCTATACAGAATAAATGCTCATTAGATTTAACAATATTCGTTATTTTTCGGCATTCACCCCATTCTTCTGAAAAGACATTGCTGTTTTCATCAAATAAAATATATCTGTAACATATATTTTTTGTTGTTGTGGTATGAATTTCTGCTACGCCCTCCCAATGATTATTGTCGGTATAATTTAACCGTAATGCTTTTTTGAAATCGCCATTACCTAATTCAGGTATATTGCCACTAACAAAAAGTTGCTGACCCCATTGGGTTTTATATGAAATTCTGAAGTGAATTTTCATAAGTATCTGTATTATAATGCTATGTGTAATTGTGTAAAATTAAATTCAAAAATATAATATTAATTTTCTGGTTGGTTTTACTGTAAACAATAAATTGCGAAATTTGAGTTCAAACGTTTGCGGAAATTAATAGCTTTTTGAAGTTTTATAAAAAAATGTACGATGTAATTTTTCAATAAATATATCAAATATAATTTTGTTTTTCGAAAAATTAAGAATAATTTTGCCTTACTTCCAACAATAAATTTTAAAAATTAAGATCTATTAATCATGAAAAATCCAAAATTAATCATCTGCATTTTGTTTTCTGCCTTATTTATTTGTAACGCCGGTTATGCTCAATTAAATGTGCTTAACAAAGTAAAACGTGCCGTAAACGATAGAATTGATAAAGCTGTGAATAAACAGCTTGATACACTTGAAAAAAAGGTAATTGATAAAGAGGTAAAAAATATTGAGAAATCGGTAAACAAAAAAATAGAAGAAATTATAATTGAGGGCAAACCCCAAAATGTAAAAACCACGAAACCCACCGGTAACCCAATATCTGTAACAAACCCAAAGGGTAAAGGTAAATATGCCATAAAATCTGCTGTAGTAAAATATAAATCATTAGTGATGGGCTTTGATGCAAAGCAAGTATTATATTTTGATAATTATGGGGAAAAAGAAGCCAATGAAACTTCGATGAAAG
>CAYNGF010000047.1:0-24583 GCA_964396515.1 uncultured Paludibacter sp. | reverse complement strand
CATAATCCTTTATAACTGGCCTTCCAATTATGTAGTCGGCGGCATCTAGGTTGCCTCCCAGAGATGGCGATGTGTCGTCAGAGACTTCCTTTATCGCGCTATTAACCGCTATCGTTTCCCATGAAGTCCCATTCCAGAGTTTTAACAGCCCATTTGTTGTATCCTGCCATAACGTCTTTCCTGCCACTTTGTTCGTAGGTTCTGCGGATTGGCTGTACAAAACAGGCATCGCGTCTATTTTGTCAAAATTTGTATTCAGATAGGCAATATCAGCTGTATCTGTGTAATCGGGTTTGTTCAAACCATGATTGGTTGTTGTTGTCATAACTTCCTCCACAATATAATCTGTAAATTAAACACCTTTTAAGCTTCCCCAAGTATGGGCGTGCGTGCTTGACGCAGCGCCTACGTCAGCAGCCGAAAGGCTTACAGCTCCCGTTTCCCCGTTTACGCTTGATACTGATTCAAGTGCTGCTATGGATTGTGCAGTTTTCAAAGGAGTCATATATTTGACATCGCTTGTACCAGCTTCAGCTTCAGCCTGTGTGGCTACTTCGTAAGTAGGCGGGAACTTTAACGTTACGTATGCTCCACTAATGCACATTCTTATCTCTTGCTCTGTTTTTAGTATGAACCAGTCACCTTCGTCTAGGGTAGATACATCTGGAAGGTTAGCTGCTGCTGCTACCATTCCCCTGTAAGCTCCTAACCTTGCGAGATGCGACTCTATCTTGTCTCCCCATGTTGCGAGTATAGTGTCACCTGCTGTTATAGTTTCAGCCGTATATGCCATATTTCACCTCAGAAATTCAGTTCCCATTCGAGATACAAAGATTCATCGGAAGCCTTCACTATCGCCGTATCGAGAACGACACGAGAAAACAGCGTAGTGTTTGCAAACAGGCCAGCTTCGTTGAACGTTCCGCTTATCTCGGAAGTGGTAACGAACAGCTTGCTCAAAATCTGCTTTGTGGATATTACCTTCTTCGTTATGTTCTTTATGAAAGACTGAGACTCGAGTCCCGTGTCTGAAGCCGAGGCCGCCGTCGTTCCCGTACCCAAAGCTATTCTGCTGATCGCGTTCCCCGAGCTTCCGTTCAGCAAATCTCTAACTAGGTTCTTTCCTGCATCTACAACGAGATTGTCTTTGACGTATCTCCTGCAACCTCTAGGGCCGATGACTATTATCGTAACTCTTCCGTTTATCGTAAAATTCTCATTCATAAATCAGCTCCATTCCGCGAAGTCCCATGCGCAAGAACCCCAAAGAAACGGTGGGGTGGGCTTTGACGACGAAAGGCTTTCAGAAAGCGAGTAAGTGTCGATTAACCCCGTGAATTGCTCGTACAAGTCTTCTACCCCTGCTACCTTCGCCATTCTTATTCTCGTCTTTAGTATGTCGGCCTTCCCCGTCGTGGCACTCGCCTTCGTATAGACTTTTATCTGACCTGCCGCTGGTTCGGTTATGTAAGCCTCTTCGTTTGTAACTTCCTTCGCTATCGCATCGAGGGTTGACATAACCCCTGCTATTCCGCTGATTCTAGCGAAGATCGCAGTCCTGAACTCTTCGTCTGTCTTGCCCTGACGTATCTCGCCGCATATGGTGGCGATTCTATCCAAGTCGCTGCCCGAAGATGTGCTGATGTACCATCTCAGGATCTCGTTTTCCCTGAATGTCTGGAAAAGCTCCATCTCCGTTATGAAGGAGTTCAGAAGAGCTTCGATCTCTCTCGACTCTTCATAAATGAAGTTAGGAACGTATTCCTTTATCATACTATCACCGTGCCTGTCACCGTCCCTGCAACGATCTTCTGAGTGGAAGAAGAGTCTATGTCCTCCGTGTCGCTGTCTATAAGAACGTTCTTCGCGTTGACAACGCCATCTACGCTGAGGATAGCCTTAACAACCTGCGACCAGTAAGCCGTCCCGCCTATCAGTATGCCGTTGAGATACTCTTCAACCGCAGCCTCCGCCGCCGCCTTTACCGTCGCCCCTACCGCTTCGGGTTCGAGATACAGGTCGAATGTGCAATCGACTTCAAGATTTGTCGCTGCCGAGACCGTTACCTGTATTCCTGCGCCTTTGTATTCTTTCAGAACCTCTTCAACTTCTTCTATCGTTTCAGATGGCACTGTGCCTGTCGCGCTCGCCACTATCACCGTCGCCGTTCCTGCCGTTACTCCGTCCGTGCATTGAGCGTCCATTATCCCGTCAACGCTCATCGCAGCACTGCGCAACGAGTCAGACGTTGCCCTCTTCATTCCGCTGAGGTGGAGAGGTATTCTATCCCTGTAATGATCGTCAGTCTCTTCCGAAGTCCCTCCCGACGTGGCCGCGGAGTTATTACACGATGTTACCCCTGCTATCGGTGTCTCGATCTTTATCAGAGAACTGGCAGGAAGGTTGTAATTCTCTCCTATTTCATACGCCTCAACCGGAACGTCTGTGTACGTAGTTCCTGAAAGGAGAAGAGCGTCTTCACTCGTTATGAATCTGTACCTGTTTCCGCTTGCGTCGATTACGGTAGAAACGACCGTCCCTTCTGGAATCGGTATGTCAGAAGACGGGGCCGTGCTTGCGGTGAATCTGACAGTTCCAATCGCTTTTGTACCTGCGTTCCTTGTGCAACCTATGAGCGCGCCTATCTTATCCAGATAAGAGCCAGTCGCTGTTTCGCAATAGCCCTGATCTATCACCTCGCTCATAGCGTCGTACAATCCCTTTATCTCCGTCGCTAACGCTTCTATGAGTGAAGATATCACTCCGGGCTCGGTTATGGCTTCGACTCCTGATCCGGAGAGGAAGGAGGCTTTCATTCTGTCGTATATCTCCTGTATTGTCATACGAGTATCACCCTCTCCTTTATGTTCACTATCACTACGCTCTCTGTATAGCTCACCGTGGCCCTTATCCCGTATTTAGCGAGTTCCTTTTCTATAAGGCCGCAATAGGTTGGTATGTGATCTCTGAACCCTATTCTCTTAGCCAAGAACCTTACCCTGTTCTCTATCGTGTCCTCTGTTGCAAGATCGTTTCCCAACATTCTGAATGGAATACTTATATCCACATTACTCACCTTCAAACACGGAGAGGATTATAGGGGTGGTGGTTGGATTAACTACAACGGCATATGAGCCTATGAAGCCTTCAATATCCGACTGCGTGAACCTGTCAACCGTGCTTCCACCTACCGTGATAGTTCCTATCATGTATGCCGGTATAGGGCAAACAGCCTTTCTGGAAGTCTTGAAGAGATGCAAAGAGAACGTCTTCGCTGTGCTGTCGTAGTCTTCTATTAGTCCAATGTCTATCGTTATTTGAGTGTCCTTCTTGACTATATGTCTTATGCCTCGCATACTGTTATCACCGTTCTTTCCCCTCCGGCTACGGCATTGTGCTTGACAGACACTACTTCGTACAGCGTCCCGTTTACATAAACCTTGTCCAATGGGCGTATGTCGTAAAGGGTTATAAGCTCGAAGTCTCTTGTCATAGAGGATTCCCTTATCTCCAACACCCTCTTATGAACGGCGTTCTTCAGGTCGTCATACGTTTTCACGTATGCGTTGTCTTCGACCGTGAGAACGTCAACGAGATCGACAGTTGACGGGAACACTTCTTCTTCGTATGTCATAAGTTGAGCTTTCTTCCCACCAAATTCAGTGTTATCCACTATCGCCCTTCCGAGAACCTTAGTGTAAATATCTGAACCGCCGTATAACTCATAGGTTATATTTCTCACTTCTTCGTTGGTTAGTGAATGAGTTACAATGCCCTCCGTTGGAAATTCCTCGTCTATGTAAACCTTCCAGCCGCTCACGTAGAGCTTCAACTTGAAGTGTTCGGCTATCTCTTCGAGGGCCGTCATTATAAACTTCCCTATCATAGTATCGCTTTTGTACAGGCTGCTCCCTACGCTAGTCTGGAACGTGAACCCCGATGGCAGGATCGCACTCAGAATATCCGATACTTTCGTGTTGTCAACAAAGGCAACTTTGCACTCGTTTCTCGAAAGGAGAATCGATGGAGACGCTATTGTGTACTGCGACCAGTTCCCCGAAATTTCTATCTTGGTGCATACTCCGTAGAAGTTTATTATCGGATTGCTAGGAGGATAATCAACGCATACAGGCTTGAAAAGTTCGTAAGGAGCGAACGTCTTTTCGCAGGTAACAATGCAGGTGTCGTTGCTCTTGTCTCGGCTCAATTCAACCTCTATGCTCTTCGTCCTGTCTATCGCTTCCCTCACGGATTGAACATTGAACTGCCCTTCTTTCAAAACGTTCTGCGTTTCAATTATCGCTCTGGTAGAAGTCTCTATGCTCATTGTGAAACCTCTATTATGTCCTCGCACTCTTCGAGAGATATCGAATAGTTGAACATCTCGCCGTCGTCATCGTAACTGTATTCTTCTATAACTACTGTGTACGTCTCCGGAGATCCTTCAATATCCTCTATGCTGAGTACGCAAAGAAGAGCGTTTGTGTACCATTCAAAAAGCGTATCTACAATGCTCTTGTCTTCTGTGCTTGCGCTCATGTTGAACGTCTTAGGCTCGCTCCCGTCATGGATAACGTAGTTCTTCCTCGAGAGGGCCGTGAAAGTTTCCAAGCGCGGCTTGCCGCCGCCGCGCTTGATAACTTCCGTTTCTATTTCAACTGGAACCGTTTCAGTAGTGGGGCATAAGGTAATCATACAATCACCTGCTTTTTAGAGCTTCTAGGTCTAGCTTCCTTTGTATGAATCTCCATACACGTTCAGGATCGTCAGACTGTATGTTGAATGTGTTCTGCACAACCACCTGACTCTTAGAATCGCTTCTGCTTTCTTTATGCTCGGCAGGTGCGAAGAATCCCTTGAAGTTGTTGGTGCCGTTCTTCACTATGCTATTCCCTATCGGCTCTTCGCTTCCCTTGCTCGCTATTGGAACCACGATAGGCTTTTCTTCTATGTTGCTCACAATCCGAACCGTGATCGGCCTTTCTTCAATTCTGTTTGCAGTCGGAACCGCGATCGGTTTTTCCTCAACCTTGTTCACGGTAGGAACTACAATCGGTCTTTCAACTGCATTGTTAACGGTTGAAATTACGATAGGCTTTTCTTCTGTCTTGTTTATGGTCTGAACCACAATGGGCTTTTCTTCAACTTTGTTTGCAACAGGAACTAAGACGGGTTTTTCTTCGATTACATTAGAGGTTTTTACAGGTGAGAGATTCTGAATCTCTATCGGCTTTTCAGGATTCTCGTATTCAACTATCCTGTCAATAGCAGGAAACAGGAAGCTCCACCACGGTTTCTTTTCCTTCGTCGCTCCCTTTATAGAACCCAACACTTCCTGAAACTTTTCTATTACCCACTTTATTACATCTGCTATGCCTTTGATCGCTCCTGCTATCTTCTCTATTATTGAAGCGAAGACTTTCACTATCGGTGTCAAGACGGTGGCGAGAATTTTTAATGGAATGAGTATGACGCTTATTATCGCGTCGAGGCCGGAATCGATTAGAGGCTTTATTACCTCGAACAGCTCCGAAAAGGCAACTCTCAACGGTTCGAAGGCGTTCTCGAGAGGCTTGAAGACAGAATCGATTATCTTCTTCATAGGGGCAAATACTTTCTTTGCTCCTTCGAACACCCTATTTATTGTCTTGAACAGCACCTTCGCGCCGGTAACGAGGGTCATTATTATTGGATTCATAAAGACAATGGCCTTCAGAGCGAACACAAGAGCCTTGCCGAGGGCAGGTGCTATGGCCGATACTATCTCTCCTATCGGTTTGAATATGCTCGATACGATATCCCATACCTTCGACAGTTCTTCGAGTATCGGATTGGTCAAGTCTCTGAACCACTGCTGATCTCCAAATATGGCGAAAGCCGCTGTTATCCCCGCTATCGCTATTCCTATCGGGCCGAGCGCGGCGGCTACTCCTGTAAGGTCGGCTCCTATCGCCGTTCCGAACGTCGTTATGATTCCAGAAAGATCGCCGATTTTGCCACCGAGTACCGATTGCACACCGCCGACTATCTTTGTAAGCACGTTGTCGGTGCCAGCGTTTATCGCCTTGCCTATGTCGGAACGTTCAAGGGCGTATAGTGTCTTGAGTAAATTGTTTATATCACCTATCGCCTTGTCCATCTTCAACGCCTTGAAGAACCTTGAAAGCACGTATGCCGTCTGCTGGTTGAGCGTCGTGTCGAGCGTTTTTGTCATCGACTCTCCGAGAGATTCCATTACCTCTTGAGCCTGACCCTTGCCGCTCTCTATTCCGTCTCTCAAGATTTGTACTATCTTTATTCCAGAATCAAACAGCTTCTTCAATGGCCCCTGCTTTGGAGGCGACTGCGGCAGGAAGCTCATTATCTCGGACGTTAGCGATTCCATCTCGTCGTCTATCTTCGTGGTGTTCGAGAGGGCTTTGGCTATCGCCTCGACTATCGAGGTTTGCATCGCCACCTTTTCCGCATCACTCAAGGCCGTGTAAACCTTGTTAGCTATGTCTATGTTCTTCCCACCTATGCCAGTTATTATTTTCATTCCGGCATCGAGGCTCGTTGTCGCTCCGAGTATCACGTCTTTTATGCTTCCCAAAGGTATGTTGCCTATAACGCTCTTCCTGAATTTGCTCAGGGCAATATCTAGAGGCTGCGTGGAGCTTATGCTGGCAATTTCTGAAAGTTTTGAGATGTAATCGTCGAGATAGTTAGGAGACACTTCCGCGTTAACGTCTATCATGAAATTGCCTATGTCGGTTATCCGCTTTACCTCTTTTTTCGTTTCGTCTATGAACGCTTTCACTTTCGACCGGAAAATACCCTTATCGAACGGGAGTTCGTTCAACAGCTTGAACCTTTCAGTCGTAAGATCCTTTATGTTGATTATTCCGTCAATCAGGGCTTTGTTTATCATTTGAGATATTTCGAGGCTGTTAACGTCTTTCTCGAAACCGTCAAGCGTGTTCCACCAATCATGCACGACGTTTATAAGATTCGCCTCGAGAGCCTTCTGGTCTAAGTTTGCCATGTTGCTCAGGGCATATCCAAGCTCTTCTATCTTAGCTTTCGCTCTTTCCAACGCGTCCGTTTGCTGCCTTTCGAGTTCTGTGTATGTGGCTTGCTGGAGGGCGTTCACTATACCCTTCTGTCCAATCTCTATCGCGAGTCCAGAATCGAACAGAGTTACCGAAGGTGTTTCTGTTTCAAGGTTAGATACAATATCCTGTATTCTCCGCTCCGCTTCAGTCAGGATAGGAGATATCCCTGCTATCTCTTGAATCCTTTCTATGAGTTTAAGTGTTCCTGCGTATGTCTTTGTTTCTCCCTCGAAAACTGCTTCGTTGAAAGTTTTTATTAACTCTATCGCCGTGTCAATGTCCTTGACTGGCATATTTGCGAACACTCTTCTCATCATCTGTGCGAATGGGGCGTTAGCGGCATCGGAGACACCGAGAAGGTCGTTGACGTATTTCTGAGTTATCCCCCCGAGCTTTTCGTACTGCTCCTTCGCCCATCTGTCGCTTATCCATTCTGGAAGCTCAACGTCCACTCCGACTGCCTTGAGACCCTTTATAGACATTCCTACAATTCCAGATACAGCGTCGAGTATGAGGTCGATCGCGCCGCTAAAGGCGTTCACCAGCCAGTCTATGAGCGGCTTGAATATGTTGTACATATAATTGACCACGGTCGTAGCTATGGATTTTATGTTGCTCCACAGATTGCCGAGCCACTTAACAACTTCTCCCCAATGGGTTATAAGCTGTATGATCCCGTAAATTGCTAGAGCGATCGCGGCTATTACGAGTATGTAAGGGTTCGCGATAAGGAAAGTGAAAACGGCCTTGAATCCCTTCACAACCGTCGTCAGCCCTTTGCCTATACCTGAGACAAGAAGTTTTCCAACTCCGGCTACCTTCGTTCCGAAAAGGGCGAGTTTTTCCTTAGCGAGCAGGAAACCATACTGCATCTTGAAGAGAAGCCCGTCTTTTCCGCTCAGAACACCGAGCCTCGTGAGAAGTTCCTTAGCCATTAGAAGGGCCTTGATTCTTTTTACTAGGGCCACTATTCTGAAGAGGACTCCGGCAGTTACTAGGGACACAGATCCCCAAAACATGAATCCGGCAAGCCCCGCCCTTATGAACGGCGGCAGCGATGCGAAACCTTTAGCTATCTTTGTAATGACGTTCGATATCCTAACGATAAGAGGCTTCAACGCGATACCTATTCCATACAGGGCCTCAACGATTGCGTTCCTTGCCATTATCATCTGAGCGGCCATCGACTTTGTTCTTATCCCAAACTTCTGCTGCAATATGCTTATTTCGTATGCTTGAGACAGGTTCGCCATTTGTTCATCTACTTCGGTCGTGTCTATGCCGTACGCTTGAAGGGAAGCGTCGATTTTAACCGCAAGGCTCTTTATCCCCTCCGCGTCTCCGAGAGTGCCAGTTTCTACGGCTTCAACGACCATCTTGTTTATCTCTTCACTGAGCTTGTAGAACGTTTCCGGCGAGATGTTGGCCTTGCTCATAGCGTCCGCTATTGATTCTACTATCTTCTCTGCCGAGAACATGGGCGTTGGCCACGCTTCGTAAGCTATGTCTCTTATTTTCGCTATGTTCTCGACCTGATTCTTCAGTTTCGTAACCGCTTCGGTTCCCCTTATGTTGAAAATGTCCCTTATGGAGCTTTCGAGAGGAACGTCTAGGCCAAGTTCGCTTAGGTTTGTCATGAGCGCGTCCGTTATGTCGAAGAGTCCCTCTAGGTCTGTCATCGTCGCTTCATCGAACAGGTTAGAAAAGTCAACGTTCCCTCCGACCAGCTCTATCTGCTTGTTTGCCATTTCTGCAAAATCGCTGAGAACCGTCATCAACAATTTGAGAGGATCTTTCATGTAAGCTACTTGGTAAGCCCTCAACTTATCTTCAGGCACGATGCTGCCGAGGCTGTAAAGTTCTTTTACAACCGACCCTGCATCGGGAGCAGACTCTTTCAAATACTCGAATTGCGCCATGTCGTAACCGTACTCCGTTAGCGCAACTATCTTTCTCAGCTTGTTCACGTCAGCAAGGTCTATGAATAGTCTTCTAGCGGCAGTCCCTGCCCTTTCTGCAGTCATACCGACCTGAATGAGGGCCGTCGATACGGTGGCTATGTCTTGGGCAGTAAGTCCTTCAGCTATCTTTCCTACCCTGAATATCGCTTGCGCTATCTCTCCTGCCTTAGCTGGCGTTTTGTCTGCAAGTTGTGCGAGCATCGAAGAGAAGTTTTCCAGTTCGTCCGTCGAAAGCCCGAACATATTTCTGAATTTTGCGAGGTATTCGGCCCACATCTCTGTGCTGAGTTCCTTGTTTATAGACGCTATCATGGCAACAGTCTCTACGAACTCGTTAAGATCGTCTCCCCTCAAACCCAACTGGCCAGATACGAGTGCTAGGTCTGCAAGCTCTTCTGTCGCTATCGGTACTCTTGTTCCGAGGTCGAGGATATGAGCCGTGAGCTGCTCTATAAATTCGTTGGATTCGTTCGTTATAGATTGAACCCTCGTCATCTTGTCTTCTAATTTGGCTGATACATTTACTACACCGGCAGTGGCAACGCCCAAAGCTATTCCGGCCCTCGTCATGGCTACTCCCCACGTTTCCCATTTTCTGGCCGATTCGAGCGTTTTGTTTATCTCGTTGTGCATATACTTGAAAGTCTCGCTCAGCTTCTTTCCAGAATCTTCATACTGCTTCTCGAGGGATTTTATAGCCCTACCAGCCTTGCTATTGAGACCGGAAGCCATAGATTCTATTCTTCTGTTTATGAGGTCAAATGTTCTGGAGAATCTATCGACTGACGTTATTACGATAGACAGCTTCAGAGCGTCGCCAACTGTCGGCATAGGAATCACCTACTTAGTTTTATTCTCCATTTCGATTATTTTCTTAGCAGCTTCGGTGAATACAGAAAGTTCAATAGGAGTCATTTCCAGAACTTCGTTGTAAGAAAAATGCAGGTAACGGCAGATCGTGGCGATCTGCATATACGCCGCATTTTGCCTCAGAAGTTTTTTGCGTCTGTTTCTTCCAGTTCAATACCGGAAAACTCGGATAGTGCCTTTGAAGCGTTGTTGAAGTCCCCGATTTCCCACTCAGCTATGTCCTGCAACGGGTTTAGCTTTTTAGCTTCTCCGTTTACGGCCACACAAGCAAGGGCGAGCATTTCCATTCCCTTCAACGTCTGGTTCTTAGACGACGCGTTCAGGAGGTCTTTCATCTTCAGCTTTCTGAAAGTCAATACTGTTCCGTCTCTCATCGAAAAATCAAAAGTCTCTTTCGTCGGTTCGATCTTTTCTTTACCCACGTGATACCTCCATTCAAAAAAAGACGGTGGGTAATCCCACCGTCTTATCAGATAACTTAAGCTATTTTTTCGATCCCATTCGCGGCGAAGTCAAGAGTTACTTTGACCTCTTCCTCGTTCGGGTATGAAGCTTTGAGCGTGTTAACCTTCACGTCTGTGAGCTTCCACGACCTTCCGGCGTTTACCTTGTCGTCGAAAGTCATATCGAGTGTCGGTTGAGCGGTTATGCTGCTGAGTGTCGTGGCCCCATCTGCTTTACTTGTTGTACCAACGAACCAGCTAAGAACATCTCCCCAAATGTCATTGTTCTGGCTTATTCCGTCCATGCTTCCAGAAATTTTTATCCTCTTGGAGACGACGTTCTGAACTACCGCGACGTTTCTCAGCTTTTTCTCGATAAGGTTCTTCTCAAGGTTTACCTCAATGTCTCCATCTACGTGTATTTTGAGGCTACCCGAGACGGTTATTTCTATGTTTTCACCAAGTAGTATATCGGCCATTTAGCTCTCCTCCTTACTCTCTGGTCTCGCTTACTACTATTTCGAGTACCTTGTTGAGTTCGACTTCGATGTAGTGAGCTATGTATCTCGGCTTTGCGAAAGACTTAGAGATCAGTCTGCCAGCACTGACTATTTCAGCAGTGTTGAGTGTCGCATCACACTGATTGTAGTAGTTCTCTATCCAGCCAGCAGTTCTAAGCCCTCTCATGTACCCGTCGAGAGTAGTTACAACGTTCCTCCACAGCTCTTCGCCGTTCGGTTCTCCTGTGTACGCATCGAGCAGGTCGCTTATGTCTTTAGCCATTATGTTGAATACCCTTCTAACGCCTATCTGTTTCCAGTCGTTGGTAGTTGACATCATAAGGCCGTGCCTCACGGCATAACCAGTACCCTTTATGCTGAGCGGGTTTACGTTAGCGACAATGAGCTGCTCCATCTCGGCGGCTGTCAAGCCTCTGTCAGCACCAATGCAGCCGAACACAAACTGGTTGGCCGTTGATTTGTGTGGATCAACTCTCCCTATGACTCCGGCGTAAACTATTCCACCGTTAAGGGTGTAGTTAGTTCCGCTTATCGTGAATATCGGGTTAGGGTACATACTTGTGTTCTGGCCGTTTGCCGACTGATACCCTGCAACTTCGGAGATGGTGTTGGCCAGCGTTGAGGCAATTATAGGCACCGATGCAATCCTCTTGAAAGCCTCACAATGAGCTGCGAGGGCCGTGTTCTTCGTCGCGGAAGCCGCGCCGCCTATGGTTACTATGTCTATGTTCGGGTCAGTCTCGAACAGGGAAAGACCAGTCCTCGTGTCAGTTCCTGCATCGAAACCACCAACGTAAGCAGCGTCGTTTACAGTTCCATCAGATCCAGACAGAAGCGCAGTGGCCGATATATCCGCAGGCACAACAGTACCGTCTTTTGTAGCAGTAACGAGGTTGCTGCTTGCGTTTATACCGTCAACGAGTCCGTCAAGCGTTGTGAAGTTGTACGTCTCGGTAGTTCCGCCGTAAACTATCGTCATCGTTCCACTGGAGACCGCCACGGTTATGTTGTTTCCATAAGACCCTTTGTACTTTGCCGTTATAGTCAGCGAAGCAGCAGAGGCAGCACCGAGAAGAGCCTTTTCAGCGTAATCGGCATTAGAACCGACTACCCTTACAACCTTTACAGCTTTCGGCTTTTGAAGAAGGATAGCGTAGAGAAGTCTCGCGTCGCTCTTTGTGAGTCCACCGAGCTTCGAGCTTATTTCAGACGCTGAGTTTATGGATATTACCTCATTGATCGGCCCGAACACGAAATCTCCCACGAATCCGACAGTTCCTCCATTTCCAGTTACGTTAGGAGCAACCGGAAACGTTGTTACTTGTACTTCCACTCCGGGTATCACCATATCGTACCTCCTTATGTCTTAGTTAAGTCTGCTTGAGTTTGTATCACTAGGTCGTATTGCTCTCTGAACATATCGAATCCCCAAAATCTGCAATCGATGGAGTACCTGAAGTAGCCTTCATCGTTCAACGACTCGAAGAATGTTATGTGCCTGAAGAAAATAGGGTCGTTGTACGTTGCCGTCCTTATCTGCTTCAGGGCGTTATGAAGGCTGCTGAACAGGCTGTCTCTCTCTCTTGAAGACTTTGAGAATATGTCTATTTGAAACAGTATCGAGTAAGCCTCTCTCGATTTCAGGAGGGCTTCTTTGGTTTGCGTCTTGCTTTCGATCGTTACCGTTACGAACTTTACCGGCTGGCCTGATACTCTGGTGAGAACTACGCAGGGCATTTCCTGAGTGGCTTTAGTAAAGTCCGTAATGACTTTGGCCTCGATTTCAAGATCAGAAAAGTACGTTTGTATTTGCCTCAAGAGGCTGTCTATGAACTTTTCCATTGCTCACTCACCGTAATATCTTGTGAAGGCTCTTCCCCCGATTCCAGATTCCATAGAGAAACGCTTCAGGTCTTTCCTCAGCTTTTCTCTCATTCTCTCGAAAGCCGGTCTCATGAATGGGTATGGCTGTGTCCCTCTTCTCCCTATCGTCGCCTGAATCGCCTTCGCCAGAGGGTATGCGTCCTTTTCGGATAAGCCGTGTTTTATGACAACGAACTCGATCATCGCTCTCAGCGGTGGAAAATGCGGCATCGTTCCTCTTTCTACGTATTTCGCGTAGGGCATGACGTTGTGCATAGACCACGCGGAGTTCATACCTCCGCCTTTTTCTTTCACTATCTCGAACGACTCTTCTCTTGCCAGTTCGTTGGTAACAACGTTGTTGTTTTCCTTTAGTGTGCTGATAGCGTCGGCCTTTGCCTCTTCAAGCCTTCCGGTTATTATTGAGTCAACGTAAGTTTCAACTTGGCTCATAGCCCTCGACTTCCAAGCGGCGTACATTCTGTGGCCTTCCAATTTGACGCTCATCTCAGCACCTTTGCGAAGCATTTGACTATCGACTTGTTAGGTTGAATCCTCACTACCGTGTATGTCTGTCCTCTCCAAACAACTCTGTCGTTTTCCAAAATCTCGTCGTCTGTGTATAAAACAATCGAGTCGTTAGGTACAAGTCCTTGAACGACGGAAAGGGTATCAAGTTCCGCTAGTCTGACTATCGCCTTTATGCGTCTCCTTGTCTCCCCAACGACCCGAATTTCACCCCTCAAAGCGTCCTCTTCAACAGTCTGCCTCACCACTTCTACCAATTCGCCTTCCCTTGCGACTCTCCATACAAGGCTCATATTTTCACCACCCTGTACATATCGAGAAGAGAAGTGTCGAAGTCCTCATAGTATGTTCTAAGCTCCGCCTCGCCCGTGCCGTGTACACCAACTGGTTTGTTCCACATATACTCGCAGTACTGCAATACTGCGAGTTTCAAGTCTTCCGGTATCGAAGAGTACCCGCCAGTGTAATTCACGGTGAGCGTTCCTGTCTTTCTTGTGTGCAGCTTAACCATACAGAGGTTTGAAGTGTACAATACTTCGTATGTTTCTCCGTATTTATCTACGACAGAGGACACCGTGCCGATCGGTGATTCATTTACGAATCCAGTCCCGTTGATGAACTCGACTTCTTCAGTGTATGTTGTGTATGTGAATTGACGACCGCAGTAAGACTTTACAAACGCTATTGCTCCCCTAAGAAGCGCGCTTAGTCTTAGATCGTGCCTGTCGTCTTGAATCGCTAGGTGGTTCTTCAATTCTGTCAGTGTTACCATCTTTGTCATTCCCTTCGGTTGGCTCGACTATCTCAAGATATTCCTCGCCAAATGCACTGTATATGTCTTCGTCTATGTTGAGAATCTCTCCTGCCTCTATGGTCGCTCCAACAAAGATGGGTTTCTTTACTCTTACCGTAAATAGCTTCATCTAATCACCCATTAGAATGGGGCGTAGTCCTTGCCGTACAAGATTCCTACAACACCCACCGTCAACGTCGCAGACGGAGTGAGCGTTATAGTTACAAACGGATAGTTTATGTCCTTCACGATCTCAAGTTCAAACCAGCCAACAGAGTCAGTTATAGCGGAGCCTGTATATACTAATGTCTTGGCTCCTGCAGAGGTTGCCGATTTGTAGTATTTGACCGTTACGGTTGTCGTGGTAGCGGCGGCAGTCAACTGGCCGACTACGTGCATACGCTCGTAAGTTCTCAGGTCAACTGTGGTAGGTGTCGCCAGAGCGGTTATCTGTGCCAAAGGGTAAATCTCGAACGCCTTTGTGTTATCCAGTATAGAGAACCCGAAAAGCGTTGCCAGCGTGAGTATAAGCACAAGCGCAATTGCTACATTCGTTCTCTTCATTTTTTTCACCTCATAAAAAGAGGGGCGTGCGCCCCTCGTATTTTAAGCAGCAGCGGTTTTCAGGACGGCGAAGGCTTCAGGGAAGGCGATAGTTATGGCCACTCTCTCGATAGCCCTTATAGCCATCATGTTGTTCTGGAAGAGGGACACACCATCAACGGTAGCCTGATCGGCTATCTGGAGAGTAAGATCCTTCTTCTTCCCGAAGTACACGTAACCGAGGTCTCCGTAGCACATGAACTTTTTGCTGACGGCAGTATCAGTAACAGACGGGAGCAGAGAACTCTTCGACCACGGATATTCCCATATAGTAGTGCTTGGGAAGAGATACGGCCCGTTGGTTCCATTCGTGAGCTGTCTTATAACATTGAGGACAGTTCTGTGCATGAAGTATCTCGAGTTCTCTTCCGCGGCTTCGTGTACAGCGGCGTTCAGGTTAAGAAGGTCATTAGCCGAGATGTTCAGTATCGACGTTTTTGTTGCTGGCATAGCTACTGCTGGAACGCTCGCGTGGTTCATGATACCAGTAAAGACCGAGCCGTCTCCGTTGAATAGCTGGTAATCCTCTCCCTTAGCGAACGCCCTCGCGAAGATTCTTCCGAGAATTGAAGTTATGTCAATCTCGGAATCTTCAAGCAGATCGTTGGTTATGGGAACGATGATTGCAGCGTCCTTTATGTTGAGCTGAGTTATCCCGAAAGCTGGCTGACCAGTAGAGATGCTTCCGCCTTCAGTTACCCACGTTACTTCAGGCTCTGAAGTGAGTTTCGGGATCTTCGCCACTCTTCCACCCATGTTCATATGTGTGGCAAATTGCCTTGTTATTCCGTATTTGTAGGCGAGTTCATCGACCCTGCCTACAAAATCATCTGGAACGAGATACCCTCCGGTAGCGTCTCCCTGACCAGTGAGGGCCTTTGCGACAGCATGATCTCTGTTGACGATAGCCTTCACCAGTTCCCTGAGTTCCTTATCCGTTGACTTGGAAACAGGAGTTTCTGGAATTGGCGCGCCTAGAGCCTTCTCTTTCAGGTATGCGTCTATCTCCTTTCTTATCGCGTCAGGCGTAACGGTTGCGATCGTCTTCACCTGATTTACAATGTCGTTCTTCATGTTTTCGAGAGCTTCTGTTATCTCCATTACCCTACCTCCTTAATTCTTCGTTTAATCTCGTCCGATGCGGACTTGAGCTTTTGCGATAACTCGAAATTCTTTATATACTGCAACGCTTTGCTTATTTCCTCAGCCCTCTCATCTATCCACCTTTGGGCATTTTCGACTGACTTCATGAGCGGGTCGAGAACCTTCATCATGTTCTCCGTGTCTATCCCAATCTTCATGTCATAGGTCTGCTGATTTATTCCCTTCCCGTACAGGCTCATTGCCAACGCTTCAGGGTGGGCAGGTACGGTAACGAGCGACAGTTCAAGCAGTTCCTGTTCCATGAAGTGTATGCCCTTGAGATGGCCTTTATCGTCCTCTATCCATTCGTACTTAAGGGGCATGAACCCGACAGAAGAAGCTCTCATTATCTTGAGCTTGTAGAGGTTGAACAGCTTGTCGGAAAGATCGCTCACTCCCTCGGGAGGGAACTCTATAAGGAAGGTTAGTTTGTCGTCTTCCCTTTTGACTTCCTTAGCCCTCGCGACCGCAGGAATCCGCGAATTGTGGCCGAAGAGAATGACTGGATTCTTCTTGTAGTTGGCCAGCTTCCAGCCCTTCACGTCTATGATGTCCCCGAGCCTGTCCTCAGAACCAGTAGAGCCGACCATTCTGAGCGTTCTCTCTTCGCCGTCCGCTTTCTCTACTTCCGATTCCATGTCGCTTATTACTCTTTCGATGGTTACTTCTTTACCTATGAGGTCTTTCAAGTCTTTCGCCTCGAGAGCCTCCTCGTCCGCTACGGCAAACTTTATCGCCGTTCCAAAAGATAAAACAGAGAACGACTTTCCCTCGGAAACAACTTCAGCGTTCCTGTCTCCGAAGAGATGATCTATCTGTTGTCTCACCACTTCGATATTCAAGCCATCACCTTCTTTCCATCTTCTTTCGGTTTTTCTCCTTCCTCGGCTTTCTTGAACGGTTCATCTCCCCACGGTACTGGCTGCAATCCCAACTCGTCCCTCACTTCGTTTATCGTCAAAACGCCGCGGTCTAGGTACTGAGTGTTCTTCGCAGTCTCGATCATCTGGTTCTTTGGAATAACGCTGTCGTAGAAAAGAACTTTGTCTTTTATCCCGTTGTCCCTGAGAAGGGATTTCGTGAGCGTCTCCGCTATAAGTGTCAGCTTCGGAGTCAGCGTGTCCTTCGCGTAAGTGTAGTCGAGCTGCTCCGCGCTCGCCCTGTTAACGTCCTCGACGATTCCGAGCTTCGCCAGTGGAAGGCCGTATATCGCGGCTATCTCCTGCCTGTTGAATTGTTTAAGCTCGAGAAGCTGCATATCCTTCATCGGCATGGTTATCGGCTTGAACTCAAGTTTGTTCTCGAAGAGCATCACCTTGTGAGCGTTTGAAACGCCGCGGTATTTCTCGTCTATCTCCGCTTTCAATCTTTTGAACTGCGCATCTGACAGCGTTCTTTCAGCCTGAATAACAGCCGAAGGGACAGCGGAGTTTCTGAAGAAGTTCTTCTGCCACTTCTCGACGTAATAAGCTGTGTCGGTAGCGTCGGCTATTGCCGAGATAGGAGAGAGACCTCTGAATATGTTGCTCGGATTTGGGTATTTGATCTGCAGAATATCTGAATAATCGTATTCAGTTTCATATGGCTGGTTCAACTTGAAAGACCTGTATATCCACTTGCTCGGCCAGCCGCCTTCAAGTTTAAGCTCCATACTGAGAGGATTCAGAGGCTGGAGGCCGACAGTTCTACCGAACATATCTTTTATTTTCAGCAACGTAGCTTCACCAGTAAGCTCTAAGAACGAGCCTATGAGGAAGAACATCTCCGTTCTCGACATATACAGGTTAGGGCTGTTTAACACATCGAGAACAGGATCGCTGACTATCTCGTCCCACGTGCCGTCAGGCTGAATCCTGTACAACCTCAGATTTCCCGATACTATGCTCGAGGAGATGAACTTCACGCACGCATAGACCCATGAGACTTTTTCATTCGCTCTCAACGGTCTTCGAGCGAACTCTTCATCGGTAGTTATAGAGTCGTAAAGCGGTTGCCAGCCTTGCATTGAAAAAGATTTGCGAAAGCCGCTCGCTATTTTTTGAAGTATGTTCATATCTCAACTCCTATAAAAGACGTACCGAAGGCTCACCTTCTGAGGAGTTCCCCCACGCTGCCAATGCCAGCGCAATCACGCAGTCGTCATGCTTTCCGGCAGGAGCTGACATTTTAAGTTTTCCTGTCGGTGTCAAGTCGTATTGATAGAGCTTCAATTCGTTAATCATTTCAGGAATGTTCGGGTATGTTATATCGTTCTGCTCTATGCGCATGGCGAGGTTGTTTATGATGTTTGTCTTCGAAGAGGACGTGAACTTCACGCCCTCCACCCATATCTCCCTAGACAGATCCTCAAATATGGGATCTCCTATTCCAGTCGAGTCGATCACTACCTTCGCGGCCATGCTTCGGGCCGCCTCTATAATCCTTCGTTTCTGCAACGCCCAATCTATCTGGTTGAACCTGTCGAAATAGACCACCTTTCCAACGCCGTCTATCCCTATCAGCACGGTAAAGTCTTCGTACTTTGCGAGGTCAACGCCTAGAGTAACAAGACCCTCAGCCGTGGTCGGGAGCTGGTAGGGCCTGATGTTCTCTTCTATGCACCTGAAGACACCGCCAGTATCATCTATGAACTCCGCGAGTATTTCCTGCCTGAACACTCTTTCTGGAAGATTTGCCTTTAGAGAATCTAGCTCGGCAGGGTCTATATATGGATTGTGGTAAGTTGACATTTGCCAAGACTCATAGTCTTTCTGCTCCCTGTCCTGACCGTTCACCCACAGACGATAGAACCAGTTTTTACCCTTCGGAGTTCCTATTGCGAGAAGCTGTCCCTTCCTGTCCGACAATGCAGGGCGCAACGCCTCATACCACGCTTCCTCCGACATGAAGGCGGCCTCGTCTATTGTTGCCCACCCGAGTCCTTCACCGCGAAGGTTGTCCGGCCTTTCAGCAGACCTGAACTCTATGAGTGCGCCGTTGTTCAGCGTTATCTTCAACTGTGCGCTGTTGGCATTTTTTATGAGATCGGGGAAGCTGTTCTTTATCATCTTGAATCCGATAGCGGCCTGACTGTAAACGGGAGCTACCCACCATGTGAGTTCTCTCGGGTGTTCGTATGCGTACTTAGCCGTTTCGTTCGCGGCCATGAGGGTCTTGCCGAACCTTCGTCCGCAAGCCACTATTTTGAATCTCTTATCTGATTTGTGTATCTTCCATTGAGCAGGGTGAGGACTGTACAGCTTTATAAATTCCCTTTCCCTGTATTTGTTTACAGCACCCTTCGGCCTTCCGCCCTTATTCTTCTTTCGGTGGCCTGCCCGCGAACTCTGCGACGTATTTGACATTCTTCCTCTCCTGTATATCTATTCGTTCCTTTCTCGCATAATCGTTCGGATAGCGTCTTTCAAGCCACCAAGCCGCCGCTTGCCAGTTCCCGTCTTGCGCGGCTTTCTGTACGAGAGCTACGTTTCTGGCTATCGCTTCCCCTTCGGCTTTGAGGACTCTATCGTAAAGTTTTCTTTCCAGCTTTTCTTCGCTTTCCGCGTTTTCCCCTATCTCGAGCCACCTGCTGTAAGTAGAGGGAGCGATCCCCAAAGCTCTGGCCGTATGTTCTCGCGTCATGCCAGACCTCGCCAGCTTTTCTGCCTCTACGATCGTCTGTTCGTGCAGCTTGTAATTCCTTGAGTTGTATTGTCTCGGCATATTTATCACCTCACCTGTTTGCCAGTGAACTCTTCCCATCGCTTTATAATCACGTCGCAATACCGCTCGCTTATCTCCATCATCAGACACTTTCTTCCGAGCTGTTCACAGGCTATCAATGTTGATCCAGAACCTCCGAACAGGTCAAGTACGCTGTCTCCTACGTGAGAGCTGTTCGCTATCCCTATTCCGCATAGCTCTACCGGCTTCATCGTCGGGTGAAGTTCCGATCTTGTGGGACGCTTGACTTCCCACACCTCCGTTTTGTCTCTTCCGGCAGTAAAACTCGATTTGTCTTTCCAGCCGTAGAAGCACGGTTCGTACATTCTCTGGTAATTGCCTCGAGACATAACGAAGGCGTTCTTCTTCCAGACTATCGTTGCAGACCAGTGCAATCCGCTTTCTATGAAAGCCAGCCTCTGCTTCATGCCATCAGGCCCCGACGCACCCCAAACGTATATGTCTCCGCTGCAGGAGTCAGCCATTATACCTGCGAGGTTTTTGTTGAACTTTATCCAGTCTTCCTCGCTCATCTCGTCGTTTATGATCGCCTTGTGCTTCCCCGACTGGTGCGAAGTGTATTTCTTATTTTTTGTATTCACATATGCTACGTTATACGGAGGGTCTGTGAATATCATGTTGGCCTTGCTACCCTCTAGGAGTGTTTTAACGTCTTCCCTGTTTGTGCTGTCTCCGCACATGAGCCTGTGATTGCCGAGGACATAAACGTCCCCTCTCTTTGTCTTAGGCTCTTCTATTTCCTTTTCAGCTTTTTCAGCGTCGAAGTCGTCTTCAGATGTTTCTGTGAAGTAGTCCATGTAACTCGCTATCTCGTCCAGCGAGAATCCTGTAATCTCTATATCGAACGCGCCGGTGTCTATTTCAATCAAAAGCTCTTTCAACTTCTGTATATCCCATTCTCCGGAGATTTTGTTGAGAGCTATGTTGAGGGCCTTTTCCTTGTCGTCGTCAAGATCCTCTTCCACCATGTCGTATTTAGTGTCCCATCTGTCGGGGTCTTCCTTAGCAAGCTCTCTCAAAACAGTCAGCCTTTGGTTCCCGCCGATCACTAACATATTTCTCTTGTTGTATATGATCGGGTCAACATATCCGAACTCGACTAGGCTTCTCCTGAGTTTCTCCTTCTCATCTTTGTCGATCTTTCTAGGATTGTAAGGAGCTAACTTAACCTCCGAAAGTTTCCTTTGCACGATTTTCACGTTTAATCCCCCTGACGTTCATTCTAGCCATTTCATCGCGCCATTCCTTCATCTCTCTCTGCGATTCGTCGTCTGGCGGCACGTTATGTACCTTCCAATGACATTCTGTGCAGAGGAAGACGAGGTTTACTTCGTGGTCGGGGTCGTTGTTCGGAATCTCTAGCCATGCCGGAACCCTCACCCTCCCGTATAGGTGATGTACGTGGCCGCTCGTCGTCCTCCTGCCGCATTTCCTGCAGCAGTTTCTATCTCGTTTCAATATCTCTTCCCTGTTCTGTATAGGTTTAAGTCCACATTTCTTCATGCCTTCTCCGAAAAAGGAGAGCGTCAGCGGTCTCAACCGACGCTCTCACCAAAACTAAAGAGGGGTATTTCAGTTGCAGTTTCTCCCGATGTTACTTGCTTGGTACATCAAGCACTTGGAGGTTCTGAGGTCATCAAACTTCACGTTTATCGCGCTCTGTCTTTTGTCTTCGAAGTACGTGCGAGTGTATTCTATCGTTTCAGTTGCTATCCTCATAAGGAGCATCGGAACGTCAACGACTATCAGCTCTAGGAAAGTATCTCTATAATCGTCGTAATATCCATATACGAAGAGATTTGAATGAAGTTTGTACAATTCGCCCTCGAGTCCAGACGCGTTGTTCCACTCAGTTATTGCTATGTCCCTGAATCGCGCATGATTCTTTTTCCTGAATCGCTCCTGCACTGTGATTTTTATAGTTCCGTTCAGTTTGCATGGTATCTGAATTATCCTGTCAATCGCTAGTTGGCCATCGAGTATGGTCTCTGCCTCGCCAGTACCCAATATCGTATCTCTGATGCTTATTCCGTCGTTTTTGAAAATTCTCGGATAGATGTATCTTTTCGCGGCGTTGTGAGCTTTGTTTGAAAACTCCTGATTCTCCATAGTGTAAGGCGTTCTCATTTCATGTACACCACAAGTTCGAGCCGCGGATTCTCTCTGTCTATGTGAAAGTCCATTATGCGAGGCAAGGCCCAATAATCGTCATCGTATAGGATTCCCTCGAAGGAATCCATGAGAACTTTCAAGGTGTTGTGCGTATCCTTCTTTCGCTTGCTAGGAAAGAAAAAGGTAAGCAGTACCACGACCTTGCTTTCTTTTGACATATTCCAGTTGAATTTTTTCGCTGCTATTCTGGCTCTCATAGCAGATTCGATAACAAACTGCTTCCCTTCCTTCGTCAAGATTCTTCTGTTGTTTACAGTTATAAAGCAATGATTCTCAGAAGGTGGTACTGGAACAGAGAAAAACAGTTTTTTCTTCGGCAAGACTTTCACCTTCAAATCAAAAGGCCCAGAGCGCGCGCTCTGGGCCTCATAGGGGTGATGTCGTGGCAAAAAAATACAGAGAGCCTTAGCTCTCTGTATAACTTTCGCAACTATAGCAATTATAATGCTATTTTGTGCGGAAAGTCAAGGTTACATTTGTGTTTCAAGTAATTTCTTCAAGAGTGAACTGAATGTACTCCCTGAGCGAATCGGCATCGCCGCCGATTTTTTCCCAAGCAGTATATAGTCTGTCACGAAAAGTAGAGTTCGGAACCTTCAGCATATCTGCTATATCTCTTGTGCTAGGGTACCTCTTGACATTTCGCACAATAGTATGCGACCTGTCAATAATTCTCCAGTATATCGCTTCCCTTTGCTTTGGAGTGAGGACGCGCATCATAGCGTCCAGTTTCATGGCCGCGATGACAAGCACCGCTTTTTGCCCGTCCACTATTCTTTTTGTCTGTATGCACCCTCTCAATGTGTCCTTTGTGTAGTTTATACTCTTTGGTGGAGTTTCAAAATCTATATCTCCGTCCTTGAAAGTCAAAGTAACCTGTGTCTCAAGTATCTTCGACCATATGCTCTGATAGTTCCTCATAACCCACAAAAGATCGTCCGATGAATAGTTTTCCGTGAGAGCAAACCTTTCCAGAGATTTCATTTTTCTCCCTCACGAGTTCCCTCGAGTTCATATCTGGTGTCAACCGCCTTCCACAAGAGCATATCCAGATACCTCCTTCGTCCGCGCTGAACCATTCGGCACCGCACTCGCACTTTCTGCAGGTCATCAGAATGGTATGTCGTCGCTGGTGTTTTCATCGGAACCGAAGAACACAGTTTCTTCCGTCTTCTTTTTGGAGTACTGGCCGTCAACGTCAGATCCACTCGACGCGTTCTTCTTTTCCATGAAATTGAATCTATTCACTACAACTTTCGTGAATGTCTTCTTGTTCCCGTCCCTATCGTCATACTTATCGATGTTCAGAGAGCCTTCTACGAGAATCAACGATCCTTTCTTGAGGAAGTTATTCATCGTCTCCGCTGTCTTTGCGAAAGCCACAAGCGGAATGAAGTCGGCCTCGTTGTTCTTGGAAAACTCTCTGTCAACGGCAATAGAACACTTGCAAACCGCTGTTCCCGTCTGCGCGTAGCTAAATTCTGGATCTCTTGTGAGCCGCCCTATCAACACAACCCTGTTGTACGATATAGACATTCAATCCTCCTTACCCGTTATTGCTTCAAAGAACCTATCGAAGAAATCCACGGGAGTTTCACCGCAGTTCGTGATCGGTTTTGTAGCAATAAGTTCATCGCTGCCTATGGAAATTACAACCTTGCTGTTATCAATGCTTATGGTACACTTGGGGCCACCTGTTTCAAATGCGATTTCTCTTTTCTCCATCATTTACCTCCAATATAAGCCGACAGCAATTGTGATAATTAAAATGCCCCATATTGAACGTTCATTTGTCAATGGATATTTTTGTACCTTCCAACGCAATAAATTCAATGACGGTACCGTCACGCGATAATTAATCTACCTTGCGCGTCTTTTGGATATACCAATTCGATATATCGTCTTTCTTTTGATTTGCCATTATCGCCTTAGCCTTGAAGTAAGCGTCGGCTTCTCGATCGGCTTCTACAAGTATCTTTTCTCTGGCGTTTGTCTCCCTGTTCCTTATCGTAATCTCGTACATCTCTCTGCCCCTTTCAAAAATCGAACTATTTCTTCCGTGCAGTGTCCTGCCGAGTTCTCTATGTTATCTGTTATTTCTATACCCTCTATCCAAGAGTTTATTTTGTTGGTTACTTCGACGATAACGTTGAGTTTCTCAAGAAGAACCTGCTGAATCCTGCGAATAGTCTCGACGTTCGTAAGTTCCGACTCGTCTTTGCAAAGCTCTTTTACTGATATTCCAAGAGCGTCTGCCAGCATTTTCAACATCGCCTCGTTCGGTTTGAATTCGCCAGCTTCTATCTTCGCTATGGTGTCTTTGTGCTTTCCGGCCCTCCTTCCAACTTCCTTGCAAGTCAACCCTCTTTGTTTCCTCAGTTCTCTCACGTGTTCTGGAAAGAATATGTTCATCTCCTCACCTAGATTCAAGCATCAGGTTTTTGTTCTCGAAAACATTCCCGAGAACCTTGATAGAGTCCTTGACAGAATCGAGAAGCACTTCCTCGCCTCCGTACTTGTCGAACATTCTAACGACGTATGCGCCGCGTTGAGGCTGGAAGTAAACCACTCCGGAACCCCTTGAAGAGCTAACTATGTCCTCGTCAAAGATTTCCGAGCTTTCGGAGTCTGCTATCCCTACATTAGCCATCAGCAGAAACTCTTGAGACCTGTCTAGTTTCCTGTTCAGAAGCGTTCTGTGCTTTCCATCATCTCCCCTCACCTTAACCGCAGTCTCTGTCGCGGTAACTTCGATCTTCGTTGGCTGATACATCTTCTGCCTTTCGATATCCCATACTCTGAATTTCCAGTTCATCACTCCACCTCGATTCTCTCCATCTTTCCCATTCTGTCGAAAGCAATCCTAGAT
>CAYNGF010000046.1:0-24784 GCA_964396515.1 uncultured Paludibacter sp. | reverse complement strand
TTGTAAGAAAAATATCTGAAAAAATTTCATTTCGTATTGCATAAATAAAAATTAGTAGTATCTTTGCACAGATTTTAAAAAATGAGCAATGAATCGAAGTTTTCTACATATTCTTCTACTCGGTATTCTTCTTCTCTTACAAAATAAGACGAAGTGAGTTTGGTATGTAGATAAACGTTCAAGATATTGAAAGCCTTTCTCACTTCGGTGCGAAAGGCTTTTTTATAAACTGCCCCCAACCATCTAAAAGGGAAAAAATAGTGGGAATTATGGTCAGAGAACGATAAATCAGTAAAATTATATTTATAACTATAAAAAGCCGAACCTCCTCGGTTTCCCCTTTAGGGGGTTAGGGGGCAACTTTATGGAAAGATTATACATTTTCGACACTACTTTGCGCGATGGCGAACAAGTTCCCGGTTGCCAGTTAAACACAGTTGAAAAAATACAAGTGGCAAAAGCGCTTGAACAACTTGGTGTAGATGTAATTGAAGCAGGATTTCCTGTTTCGAGCCCGGGAGATTTTAAATCGGTAGTTGAAATTTCAAAAGCCGTAACCTGGCCAACCATTTGTGCACTTACCCGTGGCGTTCAAAAAGACATTGATGTGGCTGCGGAAGCCTTACAATATGCTAAAAGTAAACGTATTCATACAGGCATTGGAACTTCTGATTTTCATATCAAATATAAATTTAACTCAAATCAGGAAGAAATTCTTGAACGTGCAGTTGCAGCTGTGAAACATGCTAAGAAATACGTTGAAGATGTGGAATTTTATTGCGAAGATGCCGGACGAACGGATAATGTTTATTTAGCTCGTGTGGTCGAAGCTGTTATCAAAGCCGGAGCAACGGTGGTAAATATCCCCGACACAACGGGATATTGTTTGCCTTGGCAATATGGTGAAAAAATTAAATTCCTGATGGAAAATGTGAAAGGTGTACATAATGCTATACTATCAACACATTGCCACAACGACCTTGGTATGGCTACTGCAAATACAATTTCGGGTGTAATGAATGGCGCCCGTCAGGTTGAAGTTACCATCAATGGTATTGGTGAACGTGCCGGAAATACTTCGCTCGAAGAAATTGCCATGATTCTGAAATGTCATAAAAATCTTGAAATCGAAACGCATATTAATACACAGAAAATATACTCTACAAGCCGTTTAGTTTCAAGTTTGATGAATATGCCTGTGCAACCAAACAAAGCGGTTGTAGGACGTAATGCATTCGCACATTCTTCAGGGATTCATCAGGATGGTGTGCTGAAAAATCGTGAAAGTTACGAAATAATGGACCCTACCGATGTTGGAATTGACAAAAATTCAATCGTACTTACAGCAAGAAGCGGACGTGCAGCCTTGAAACATCGTTTAAGTATATTAGGCGTTGATGTTGAAGGTGAGCAACTGGATAAGATTTACGAAGAATTTCTCAAATTAGCCGATAAGAAAAAAGACATAAACGATGATGATGTGTTGGTGCTTGCAGGCAAAGAAAGAAGTGAACATCAGCGTATAAAACTCGATTACCTTCAGGTAACTTCAGGTGTGGGTGTGCGTTCAGTAGCAAGTTTGGGATTGATAATAGCAGGCGAAAAGTTTGAAGCAGCCGCTTCAGGCAACGGACCGGTTGATGCAGCTATTAAAGCGCTGAAAAAAATTATTAATCGCACGATGACTTTGCAGGAATTTACTATTCAGGCTATCAACAAAGGTAGCGACGATGTGGGTAAAGTTCACATGCAAGTGGAACACAATGGCATCGTTTATTACGGTTTTGGAGCAAATACAGATATTGTTGCAGCTTCCGTTGAAGCTTATATTAATGCAATTAATCAGTTTGTGAAGTAAAACAACGGAAAACTGACCACTGACAACTGAAAAGCCAGAAGTGATGAAGAGTTTTGAAGATTTAAGAATTTGGCAGGAAGCCAGAGTATTTGTAAATCAGATTTAGGATTAAATTGAAAATCTGATAAATTTCGGATTCAAGGATCAAATTCAAAAAGCTGAAATTTCTGTTATGTATAAAATTGTAGATGGTATCGATTACCTATCAGATGCTATGTTTATCAAATATTTGGATATATCGAAAGCAAGTTATAGTGAAGTTATGAGTATGTTATATCTTGCAGAAGGCAGAAGATATTGTGATTCTGAATAAGCGAAAGAGCTTCGGGAAAAATCAAAAAGAATTTTTTTCTCCGTAATACACACATTAATAAAATATCTAAAAAACAAAAATAAAGAATAATATAAAAAATGAAGTGCGGTTAGAGAGAACTTATAAAGCAGATAACTGTTGGCTGAATCCTGTCGACCGTTGTCTGTTATCTAATAACCGCCGTCTATGAAGTATGAAAACATTATTTGACAAAATCTGGGATGCCCACGTGGTATCATCGGTCGAAAACGGGCCGACACAATTGTACATCGACCGTCATTTTTGCCACGAAGTAACAAGCCCACAAGCTTTTAATGGACTTCGTGCGCGTGGTCTGAAAGTATTCCGTCCGGAATTAACTACTATGACTGCCGACCACAATACACCAACAATGAATCAGGATCAGCCGGTTAAAGATCCAATTTCGAGAAATCAGTTGGACACTTTTGCAAAAAATGCTGCTGAATTTAATATGCCGCTTTTTTACCCACTTGGTCATACAAAAAATGGTGTGGTACATATTATTGGTCCCGAAAACGGATTTACACAACCCGGAATGACAATAGTTTGTGGCGATAGCCACACTTCAACGCATGGTGCTTTCGGAACAATTGCTTTCGGAATTGGTACAAGTGAAGTAGAAATGGTGTTGGCTACGCAATGTATTTTGCAAACTCGTCCCAAAACCATGCGTATAACTTTTAACGGTAAATTGGGTGAAGGTGTAACCGCTAAAGATTTGGCACTTTACATGATTTCAAAACTCACAACCGGTGGTGCAACGGGTTATTTTGTAGAATATGCCGGCGAAGCTATTCGCAATATGAGTATGGAAGAACGAATGACCGTTTGTAACTTATCAATCGAGATGGGTGCTCGTGGTGGTATGATTGCTCCTGACGAAACCACATTTGCTTATGTAAAAGGTAGAGAATTTGCTCCTAAAGGTGAAGAATGGGAAAAGAAATTAGCTTATTGGAAAACATTGAAAACCGATGAAGGAGCTGTTTTTGATAAGGAATATGTTTTCGATGCCGCCGATATTCAACCCATGATTACATACGGAACAAACCCCGGAATGGGTATGGGAATTAAAGACTCTATTCCAAACTTGGAATCGATTGATGAAATGAGTCGTATTTCATTCCAAAAATCGCTGGAGTACATGGGCTTCAAACCCGGTGAGAAGTTGGAAGGAAAGCAAATTGATTACGTTTTTCTGGGGAGTTGTACCAATGGGCGTATTGAAGATTTTCGCGTGTTTGCCAATTATGTAAAAGGTAAAAAGAAAGCCGACAACGTAACGGCATGGTTGGTGCCCGGTAGTTGGATGGTCGAAAAACAAATTCGTGAAGAAGGCTTGTTGGATATTCTGACAGAAGCCGGATTTGCTCTTCGTCAGCCCGGTTGTTCGGCTTGTTTAGCCATGAACGATGATAAAGTTCCTGCAGGAAAATATGCCGTGTCGACTTCAAACCGTAATTTCGAAGGACGCCAGGGACCCGGAGCACGTACAATTTTGGCTGGTCCACTTGTAGCAGCCGCTGCTGCTGTAACCGGTCGAATCACAGATCCGCGATGCTAATGTGCAAATGTTCCAATGAGACAATATGGTATATACAAATGTATTAATTTTAAAATGAATAATTTAGAATTGAATTAATTGTTTGAATTATGTCAGAATTGTCTAAAACAGGAAACAAAATTGTAGATTTGTCTTTTACATTTGCATTGAGAATCGTGTCTTTCACTGAAAAATTAGAAGATCTACGTAAGTATGTTATTTCAAATCAACTTTTAAAAGTGGAACCTAAGTTGGTGTAAACGTTAGAGAAGCTCAAAATAGCGAAAGTAAAGCAGATTTTATTCATAAATTTAAAATAGCGGTTAAGGAAGCTCATGAAACTGAATATTGGCTGCTGATGTGCAAATATTCTGATAATTACCCTTTCGAAGAATCCTTATTGGATGACATAAAAGAATTACAAAAGATTATTAATAATAAAATAAATACGTCAAAAAGTAAATAAGCAAGTCGCCAAGAAAATTGGCACATTAGCATATTGTCTTATTGGCAAATTTAAAAAAATGGAAAAGTTTATAACATTAACTTCTACAGTTGTTCCACTTCCTATCGAGAATGTGGATACTGATCAGATTATACCTGCGCGCTTCCTGAAAGCGACCGATAAAAATGGTTTTGGCGATAATCTGTTTGCCGATTGGCGATACAACAAAGATGGTAGTCCGAAAACGGACTTTGTGTTAAATGACCCTGCTTTTACAGGAAGTTCGATACTTGTAGCCGGTAAAAACTTTGGTTCCGGTTCGAGCCGCGAACATGCTGCATGGGCTATTAGTGGATATGGATTTAAAGTAGTAGTTTCAAGCTTTTTTGCTGACATTTTCCGAAACAATGCACTCAATAATGGAGTTTTGCCGGTGGTTGTATCAACAGAATTTTTAGCAGAGATTTTCGAAGCAGTAAATAAAAACCCCAAAACGACACTTACTGTCGATTTAGAAAATCAGACAATAACAAATAACGCAAACGGTAAATCAGAATTCTTTGAAATTAACGCATACAAAAAAGAATGTTTGCTCAATGGTCTGGATGATATTGATTACTTGCTAAGCAAAAAGGATTTGATTCTTGAATTTGAGAAAAATAGGGTTGTTTTCTGAAATTTAGATGTTTTAGTATTGTATAATAAAAGTGAAATTCATCTTCTAAAATATTATTTTTCAAAGTAACATGAGAAAATTACAAAATCCATGGTTGCAATTACCTGAGTATTTGTGTATTGGTTGTTCGCCAAACAATAATGCGGGGGTTAAAATGATTTTTTATGAAGATGGAGATGAAATTGTTTCAGTTTGGAAACCGGAATCTCGATATCAGGGTTGGCACAATACTTTACACGGTGGCATACAGTCATTATTGCTGGATGAAATAGCAGCCTGGACAGTAGCACGTAAGTTGCAAACAACCGGGGTAACAACTAAAATTGATGTTCGTTTCCGCAAAGCTCTTTATACTACTGATAAATACTTGATAGTAAAGGCTTCTGTTTTGGATGTAAAAAGAAACTTAGCAACAATAAAAGCTGAAATTTTTAATCATTACAATGATTTATGTGCCAGTGCTGAATGCACTTATTTTACATTTACAAAAGAAAAGGCAGCCGAAATGAAATTTTTTGGATGCGATGTATCAGAGCATGAAATATCAATTGAAGAAATAATTAACGGTTTGCATTAAAAAAATATGACAGATACTAATCAAGTTACTGACAAAACAAAGTTTACTTCCGCAATCGGATCTACAGCAGATGTGAATTTTATCGAAATAATGGACACCACTCTTAGAGATGGAGAACAAACTTCAGGTGTTTCTTTTGCTTCGCAGGAAAAGTTAAGCATTGCACGTCTTTTATTAGAGGAACTTTGTGTTGATCGTATTGAAATTGCTTCCGCTCGAGTTTCAGAGGGTGAATATGCATCCGTGAAAAGAGTTGCTGAATGGGCTCGTAAAAACGGACATATTCACAAAGTTGAAGTACTTGGATTTGTAGATGGATACACTTCACTTAAATGGATTAAAGAAGCCGGTTGTGAAGTTATTAACTTGCTTTGTAAGGGCTCGTTGAAACATTGTACTTACCAATTAAGGAAAACTGTTGAAGAGCATATTGCGGATATAAAAAAAGTACTTGCAAATGCCCGTGAAATGGGAATTGCCGTAAATGTATATTTAGAAGACTGGTCGAATGGTATGCGTGATTCGGAAGAATATGTTTATCAAATAGTAGATGGGCTGAAAAATGAAAATATTCTGCGATTCATGTTACCTGATACCCTTGGTGTGCTTAATCCCGATGAAACACGTTTGTTTTGCACTAAAATGATTGAACGGTATCCTGATTTGCATTTCGATTTTCATGCGCATAACGACTACGATTTGGCTGTGGCAAATGTTTTCGAAGCTGTAAAAGCAGGAGTTAAAGGTGTACATGTAACGGTAAATGGTCTTGGTGAACGAGCCGGAAATGCCCCGCTCACAAGTGTACTTGCAGTTTTGCACGATCATGCTAAAGTTAAGACAAATCTTATTGAGAAAAATGTCAATTCGGTAAGTAAAGTTGTTGAAACATATTCCGGCATTCGTATTCCTGCAAATAAACCTGTAATTGGCGATAATGTATTTACGCAGGTAGCCGGTGTACATGCCGATGGCGACAATAAAAAGAATCTTTATTATAACGATTTACTTCCCGAAAGATTTGGACGGACCCGTCAGTATGCGCTAAGTAAAACCTCCGGTAAGGCAAATATTTTGAAAAACCTACAGCAATTAGGCATTGAATTAGATGACGAAATTGTTCAAAAAGTTACCCAGCGTGTAATTGAGTTAGGCGATAAAAAAGAACTTGTTTCTTTGGAAGAACTACCTTTTGTAGTGTCCGATGTGTTAAATAGTTCACAGGAAAAACAAAATATTCAAATGTTGAATTATTCGCTTTCGCTTACGTATGGTTTACGCCCCTTTGCTTCCGTTAAAATGAAAATCGACGGGCAAGTATATGAGCAGTCTGCATCGGGCGATGGTCAGTACAATGCAGTGTCGAAAGCAATGTATAAGATTTATAAAGGTCTTAATAAGCCTACGCCTGAGTTGCTTGATTATGTAGTAGTTATTCCTCCCGGTGGAAATACAGATGCCATTGTACAAACAATTATTACTTGGAAATTCGATGGTAAAACGTTCAAAACACGTGGTTTGGATGGAGATCAAACAGTAGCTGCTATTAAAGCAACCATGAAAATGCTGAATATGATAGACTCTGGAAATATCCCTGTAGTAAATTATAATCAATTACCTTAAGAAATAAATGAGTAAACTTTGATAACTTCAAAACATTGAAGATTTTTGAAGGTTTCTTCGAAATATTAAAGAAACGTTTTTAAATCTAAAGTTCTTCAAATGCTTTTGATTAACAAACAATTTGAATATTTTAAACTTCAAATAGAATAAAATTCCTAATGAGAAAATTAAACATTGCAGTACTTCCCGGCGACGGAATAGGTCCCGAAATTACCGAACAGGCTTTGAATGTAACCAAAGCAATATGTGCAAAATTTGGCCATGAACTTTCATACGAGCATGGCATAGTAGGTGCATGCGCCATCGATGCCGTTGGTGAACCTTATCCGCAAGCAACACACGATTTATGTATGAGATCCGATGCCGTGCTTTTCGGAGCAATTGGTGATCCAAAGTTTGACAATAATCCTAATGCTAAGGTACGTCCCGAGCAAGGATTACTTAAAATGCGCAAAGAACTTGGATTATATGCCAATATCCGTCCTGTAACTACATTTCCATCGTTGATACATAAATCACCTTTGCGTGCCGATTTGGTGGAAGGCGCCGATTTTATGTGTATTCGCGAACTTACAGGAGGGATGTATTTTGGTCGTCCGCAGGGTAGGAGCGAAGATGGTAACACAGCTTATGACACATGCGTTTATACTCGCGAAGAAGTGGAACGTATTATGCACTTGGCTTACAAATATGCCGGACAGCGTCGGAAAAAAGTAACAATGGTGGATAAAGCCAATGTAATCGCAACTTCGCGTTTATGGAGGCAAATTACACAGGAAATTGCTCCTCAATATCCCGATATCGAAACTGAATATATGTTTGTTGATAATGCTGCCATGCGTATTATCCAATGGCCAAAAAGTTTTGATGTGTTGGTTACCGAAAATCTTTTTGGCGATATTTTGACCGATGAAGCTTCGGTTATAACCGGTTCACTTGGTATGTTGCCTTCTGCTTCAGTTGGTATTCATACCTCGGTGTTTGAACCAATTCATGGTTCGTATCCACAGGCTGCCGGTAAAAATATAGCTAATCCGCTGGCAACTATTCTTTCGGCTGCTTTAATGTTCGAATATGCGTTTAATATGATTGACGAAGGAGCGCTAATTCGCGAAGCAGTTACAGCAAGTATGGACGCAAATGTTGTAACTGAAGATATTGCAAGCGGTGGAAAAGCATTTTCAACTTCGGAAGTAGGTGAATGGATTGTGAATTATATAAATGCCAAATAAACTCTTTTTAAATTCAGATTCAGAAATCACTTTTCGGTATAACCGGAAGGTGATTTTTTATGTTTAAAAACTATTTCCCTGAAATTGTCAGGACTCATAAAAGTTGAGAATTTTATGATGCTATTATCATTGATGATTTTTTTCTAAAGGTTTTTTCGATAATATGTACAGGTAGTTCAGAACAATAAAAAGCAGTAGTATCATTTGTATCAAAATTATTATCAAATGGAATTTTTTTAACCAGATAGTTGTTTGCACATTGGGCTATCAGATAGTTTCTCGAATTTCGAAATCTGAAAACTCTTACTGTTTCTGGTCGGCTATCTTCCCAAAATTCCTGTAAACTGCATTGTTGCACACCATCGTAATCCGATACTTTTTTCGATAAAGAGTGAATTACATTGAAATTACCTGTAGAATCATGAATCAGAATACCACAATGCGATATATCAACCGTATCTTTTAGTCGTGTTGAAATTATTTCGCTAATCATCCCATAACTTTTTCTTAAAATTAAATCACCGTTTTGAATGGAATCTGTGCAATAAAAAAACAATTCTGTTGTATCCCTCTTGTTATTGCAAGAAAAAGAAGTACACAACAGAATTGTAATTACAAAGATTTTGGCTATTTCAGTTTGTTTTCTACAAGCCACTTGTCATCTACTTTTACCAAATGTACTTTTTCTTCTTTTTCATTTACAACTTCGCCTTTTTGAAGATCTAAACTTCCGCTTACTACTACTATCACATCAGCTGAATTTCCATCTTCTGACAAAGTAACATCTTTCTTTTCAATTTTAATATTGCTTTTTTTCATTTCATCAATTTTGCCTGAAGTAAAAGCTGCAATTAAATCAATTGTTTGCTTAGTGTCTTCTGTGCAAAGTGATTTGGCATTTTCGAAATCGGCTGTATATACAGCTTTTAAGAATTTCTCTGCTAAAATTTCGGGTCCGTTTCCTCCCGAACATGCTCCAAACAATAGGGGCAATAACGTGAAAATGATTTTGAACTTTTTCATAACATTTTTTTAATTGAACAAATAGTTTTTTACTCGGGTTTATGAGCGTAAATATAGATATTTATTTTTGTTAAAACAAATATAAATGAATATTATTTTAAGAAAAGTATTTAAAATTTTTGTATTATGAATTTACATTTCACATACTTTTTCCACTTTTATATTTGGTTTGATTAATTCAAAAAACAATAATTTGAAAATTATCAAAAAGAAATTTCAAGAAATTATTTTTTTTGGGGAAATCAGCAGTATAAATACTTATGTATTTTTGTCGGTATAAATGTACTTTTATCTATTCTAACGGTAGTTTTTTTATTGAACTTTGTAAAAAAAATCAGGATATACTTATTACTTACTTGAATTAAATTCATATCAACATGAAAAGAATTTATTGTATTCTATTTAATGTATTAATAATTATGGCATTGACAGTAAATGCCCAAAATAAAACAGTTACTCCCGACGAAAATCTCGGATTAAAATCGGGTGCTGATCCTGTGAAATCAGTATTACGAGGAAGGGCACCTGGAAGTTCACGTCAAAAAGGTCGTCCGGTAATTTTTACCATTGGAGATTCCACAGTAAAGAATGGAAAGGATGATGGCAGTAATGGTCAGTGGGGTTGGGGAAGCCTGCTTTGGCAATGGTTCGATACTACTAAAGTTTCTGTGGAAAATCATGCACTTGGTGGTCGAAGTAGTCGCACTTATATAACCGAAGGACTTTGGGATAAAGTGCTTGCCGGAATTCAAAAGGGCGATTATGTGTTTATACAATTCGGACATAACGATGGAGGTTCGCTAAATACCGGAACTCGTCCGCGTGCATCACTTAAAGGAAACGGCGATAACGATACTATCGTAATTATGGAAGCTACCGGACAACCCGAAACAGTACATACTTTTGGTTGGTATATGCGTAAATATGCCAAGGATGTAAAAGCTAAAGGTGCAACACCAATTATTTTATCGCATATCCCACGAAATAATTTTGTAACGAAAGACAGTTTGAAGATTATCAGAAACGATAAAAGCTTTGGAGCGTGGTGTAAAGAAGCAGCTGCAATGGAAAAGGTTCCTTATATTGATTTGAACGGGATGGTTGCTGATAAGTATGAAAAAATGGGAAAAGATTCCGTTCAGCTTATGTTTCACGGAGACCATACGCATACCTCGCGGCTTGGAGCTGAACTAAATGCCAAAACCGTAGCGGAAGGAGTTAAATTATCGAAGCACAAAATGCTGAAGAATCTCAGGAAAGCGTTGAAGAAGTAATGTGACCATCCTCCTATGCGGAAAGTTTGCTTCGCTACCATGTGCTAATGTGCCAATGAGATAATGTGGTGGAGTGATTCGAAGTTGAGAATAAATATAGTAAATGGTAAATGAAAATATGGTAAAGATAAAAATCACTTTTCTTTCAGTTCTCTTTACAATTATTGTCATACAATTAAATGGACAAATAAAAACTGAAAGAATAAAGGTTTCAGCACCTTTTCAAATGCCTGTATTGACAATTCCTGATTTTTCAAATTGTCCGAAATTTTCAATTGTTGATTATGGAGCTATTCAGGATGATAAAGCAGCGAACTCAAAAGCAATAGCAGCTGCCATCGATGCAGCCAATAAAGCGGGTGGAGGAAGCGTTGTGATTCCCGCCGGAGAATGGCTCACCGGAAAAGTGCATTTTAAAAGCAATGTCAATCTGCATTTGAGCAAGGACGCTGTGTTACTTTTCGATGATGATCCGAACGATTATCTTCCTGCAGTGCCTGTAAGCTGGGAAGGACTTGAATGTATGAACTATTCGCCATTGTTGTATGCTTACGAATGTAAAAATATTGCTATCACCGGCGAAGGTAAAATTAAAGCTAAGATGGATTTATGGCGCAAGTGGTTTGCCCGACCGCGCGGACACATGAACAGCCTGAAACGATTGTACGACCTGGCTTATCAGAATGTTCCGACTTATGACCGAATGATGGTGAACGACTCGGCCAACCTGCGTCCGCATTTGATTCATTTCAATCGCTGCAAAAATATTCGTTTCGAAGGGTTCGGTGTCGAAAACAGTCCGTTCTGGACTATACATACTTATCTCTGCAACAATGTATTGTTACGTAAACTGAATGTTTATGCGCATGGTCATAATAACGATGGTTACGACCCGGAAATGACTCAGAACGTCTTAGTTGAATATTGCACATTCGATCAGGGCGACGATGCCATTGCCGTAAAATCGGGTCGCGACCACGAAGCCTGGCGATTATCAACTCCTGCCCGAAATATTGTAATACGTAATTGTATCGTAAAAAACGGTCATCAATTATTAGCTATTGGAAGCGAACTTTCGGGAGGTATCGAAAATGTGTTTATGCAAAACTGTTCTGTTGCTTCAGATGCCAAAATGTTTCATCTTGTATTTATAAAAACTAACGAACGTCGTGGAGGTTTTGTGAAAAATATAATTGTCGAAAATGTTAGTGCAGGCAATATGAGCGAAGGTATTTTAGGTATTGAAACCGATGTGCTTTATCAATGGCGTACCCTGATGCCTACCTACGATCGGGTTCTTACACCTATCAGCCATGTTAAACTGAAAAATATTAGTGCCGAAAAAGTGAAGTTTATTTCACGAATTCTCGGCAACAAGGAATTGCCGGTTAAAAATGTAAGACTGAAAAATGTAAACGCCGTAAACATTACAGAACAAAAATATATTCATGAAAACGTGAATTTCAAGTTGCCAAAAGAATCTGTTAAAATCTCCAAACCTGAAAAACCAACAGAACCAACTTATCACTAATCACTAATCACCAATCACCAAACAAATATTATCATGAAAAAACTATTTTTATTTCTTCCAGTTTTAATTTTGGCTTCATGTCAGTTAACCGATGGAAATAAAACTCAGGTTAACGATTCGAATACACCGCTTCACCTGATGAAACCAGATTATAAAATCCCCTACGGTGTGGCAAAACCCGAAGAAGTAAAAGCCATATTAGACCGTGTGCTCGTGTTTTTAGAAAAAGCCACACCCACCAAAGTTATCACCAAAGAAACAAAAACCGTAATAACCGACTTCAGTAAAATTGATAAAAATTCATTACTTGAACGCGGACAATTCCGCCTTGCAAGTTACGAGTGGGGCGTAACTTATGCCGCCATGTTACTAGCAGCTGAAACAACCGGCGACAATCGTTATTCGAAATATGTAGCCGATCGTTTTGTGTTTCTTTCCAAAGTTGCACCGCATTTCAGGAATCTACAAAAAGAAGGAATTGTTGATCCGCAAATGCGTCAGATTCTACATCCGGAAGCTTTGGACGATGCAGGAGCGGTGTGCTCGGCTATGATCAAAGCACAATTGGCAGGCATCAAATTCGATGGACGTCCACTGATTGACAATTACATGGATTATATCATGAATAAAGAGTACCGGTTGGCTGATGGAATTTTTGCCCGCAACCGTCCGCAACACAATACCGTTTGGCTCGACGATATGTTTATGGCCATTCCGGCTATTGCCAATATGGGTAAACTTACCGGCGACACCAAATATTACAACGAGGCTGTGAAACAAATTCTGCTGTTCAAACAACGTATGTGGGTACCAGAAAAGAAGCTTTTCCGTCATGGTTGGGTGGAAAATATGCAGCCGCATCCTGCTTTTCACTGGGGACGTGCCAATGGTTGGGCTATTCTGACGATGACTGAAGTGCTGGATGTATTGCCAGAGAATTACAAAGGTCGTGATGAAATTCTGAAACTTTATCAGGAACATGTACAAGGTCTTTCAGCATTGCAGTCCGGCGAAGGATTCTGGCATCAGTTACTCGATAAAAATGATTCTTATCTTGAAACTTCTGCTACTGCCATTTTTACTTATTGCATTGCACATGGTATCAATAAAGGTTGGTTAGACGCCCTGGCTTACGGACCGGTGGCTGTTTTAGGCTGGCATGCCGTTTCGACTAAAGTTAACGCCGAAGGCGAAGTAGAAGGAACCTGCGTAGGAACCGGCATGGGTTTCGATCCTGCTTTTTATTATTATCGTCCTGTACACAAATATGCTGCTCATGGTTACGGACCTGTGATTTTCGCAGGTGGTGAAATTATCAGGCTGTTAAAAAATACACACCCAAAAATGAACGACAATGCCGTACAGTTTTACGAAGAGGAACAAAAAACAGAAGAGCCGATATTTTGGGTGAAATAAATAAGAAAAAAGGTTAAAGATACTTCAAAACGTCGTCAGACTTTTAAACGTTTCTTTTATAAGAGCTATAATTTATCTAAAATTATTTTAGTTTAAAAAATAATATACTAATTTATAAGTCAACTAATTAACAAACACAAAATATGAAACGACAAGCTTTTAAAATGTTTCTGAAACCTGGTTTCGAAGCTGAGTACGAAAAACGCCACAATGAAATATGGCCGGAGTTAAAAAAATTGCTGAAAGATGCAGGTGTGTACGATTATTCCATTTTCTGGGACAAGGAAACCAATATTCTTTTTGCTGTTCAGAAAAACAGTGGCGAAGGTGGTTCGCAGGATCTTGGTTCTACCGAAATTGTTCAAAAATGGTGGGCATATATGGCCGATATCATGGAAACCAATCCGGATAATTCGCCCATTTCCATTCCATTGCCCGAAGTATTTTATATGGAGTAATTTGCGCGAGGCGCGATATTTTTAGCCTTCGGCTGATATTTGCTGTTTATTTAAAAAATTTCAAAATGAACAAAACTTTCTTCTTTATTTCCCTTCTTTTGATGTTGAATACATCAATTTTTGCCGAAATAAAACTTCCTGCCATTTTTTGTAACCACATGGTTTTGCAACGGGGTGTGGAAATCCCATTTTGGGGAACTGCACGCCCCGGCGAGAAGATAGGCATTTTACTGAATGGAAAAATAAAAGAAATAATAGCCGACTCTGCCGGTAACTGGTTGGTGAAATTTCCGAAACAAAAAGCGGGCGGACCATACAAAATGGATATTTTCGGCGATAATACCATTACGCTCGAAGATGTGTATGTAGGCGATGTGTGGTTATGCAGCGGGCAGTCCAATATGGATATGACGGTTGCCAAAGAAGATCGCTACTGGTGTGGCGTAACTAACGAAGCTGAAGAAGTGGCAAATGCCAACTTTCCGCTGATTCGTTTTTTCGATGTGGATTTTACGCCTTCACATTCAGTTAAAACTGATGTTACGGGAAAATGGGAAATATGTTCATCACAAACGGTCGGACATTTTTCGGCAGTAGCGTACTTTTTTGCCCGCGAAATTTATCAGAAATATAAAATTCCGATGGGAATGGTCACTTCTGCTTATGGAGCAAGCACTGCTGAAACATGGATTAGCAAAGAAGCGCTCGCTGCTCACCCTAATCTGAAACCATTATTGGATGCTTACACCGCCAAATGGGACAAATTTGTGGCTGATAGCGCAGTTACAATGAAAAAATACAGGGAAGAATTAACTAAATTCAAAGGTGATATGGCAGCTATACAGTCAGCTGTCGGCGATGTTTCAGCTAAAAAACCAAAAGCACCCCGAAATCCTGATCCCTCGATCGACCAGCACAATCCGTATGTTTGCTACAACGGCATGATCAACGGACTTATTCCGTATGCCATCAAGGGCGCTTTGTGGTATCAGGGCGAATCGAACGGTCCTTCGGCAAATCAATACCGCGAAATTATGGAAACTTTGATAGCCGATTGGCGTTCGAAGTTTGGTGTGGGAGATTTTCCATTCCTCTATGTTCAGTTAGCTAATTATGGAAAACCTATGGAAAAACCGGTAGAAGATGGCTCCATGATGATTGTTCGCGAAGCACAAGTTCTGAATTTATCAGTAAAAAATACCGGAATGGCAGTTGCTATCGAAAATGCAGGTAACGAACCCACCAATATTCATCCAAAAAACAAACAGGATATTGGGTATCGCTTAGGATTAATTGCACGCGCCAAAGTGTATGGCGAAAAAGTTGAATATTCAGGACCACTTTACAAAACATATAAAGTAAAGAAAAACACCATCATATTGAGTTTCGACCACGTAGGCAAAGGATTAGTTGCTAAAAATGATAGCTTAACCGGATTTGCTATTTGTGGTGAAGACAAAAAATGGATATATGCCGATGCAAAAATTGTTGGAAAAACGGTGGTTGTTTCAAGTCCGGCAGTGCCGAATCCTATAGCTGTTCGCTACTGCTGGGGAACAAATCCGCCGGCAAGTTTAAAAAACAAAAACGGCCTTTGGTCACCGAATTTCAGAACGGATAACTGGTAAAAATTTCAACTATGAAAAAAACGATTTTATTGCTGCTGATTACAGTATTTGTGATACAGGTTGATGCTGTAAAAAAAACAAAAACAGTATCCATTTTAGGTGATTCGTATTCAACCTTCGAAGGGTATGTTCAACCGGATTCCAACTATGTTTGGTATTATAAAATACCAATAAACAAAACCGATGTTGATTCAGTAAGTCAAACGTGGTGGTATAAATTTATAGAAAGCAATGCTTATAAATTAGAAGTAAATAACTCATTCTCCGGCTCAACTATTTGTAATACCGGTTATCGAAAAGCGGATTATTCCGATCGATCGTTTATTACCCGAATGGATCATCTGGGAAAACCGGATATAATTTTCATATTTGGAGCAACAAACGATTCATGGGCAGGAGCTCCTATTGGCGAATATCAATACAAAAAATTCACAAAAGCAGATTTATATCAATTCCGACCTGCTATGGCTTATATGCTTCAATATATGCGAAAACATTATTGGCATACAAAAATTTATTTCATATTAAATTCAGAACTTAAAGAGCAAATAAACGAGTCAGTCAAAACTTTATGTAAAAGGTATAAAATCGACTGTATTGAGCTGCATGATATTGATAAAAAAGGAGGACATCCTTCCATAAGGGGCATGGAGCAAATAAACGATCAGATAAAACAATATATTGACCAAAAAGTAAATGTTCATTGAATTATAAATTGAAAATGAAAAAAATAGTATTCAATTCAATTCTGTTTTGTGCCACAAATTTGTTTGCGCAAACATCAGTAAACGAACTTAGCACTTGGAAATTTTCAAGAACTGATTATGCTGATGCTTCAAAAATCGAATACAATGATGCAGCATGGCAATCGGTAATTGTTCCACACGATTGGGCAATTTATGGTCCCTTCGATAAAGAAATTGACAAACAAGTGGTTCAAATCACTCAAAATAATGAGAAAGTTGCAACCGAAAAAACCGGACGTACAGGCGCTTTGCCTTTTATTGGCGTGGGTTGGTATCGAACTAAATTGTCGTTACCGGAATTTACCGAAGGGAAAAAAGCAATTCTATCGTTCGATGGAGCCATGAGCAATGCGCAGGTTTTTGTAAACGGTCAAAAAGTGGGTTATTGGCCTTATGGCTACAGTTATTTTTATTTTGATATCACATCGTATTTGAAACCAAACGCCGAGAATATCATTGCTGTTCGACTCGAAAATTTCCCATTTTCTTCGCGCTGGTATCCCGGTGCAGGCTTGTACCGTAAAGTAAGATTGATCGTAAAAAACAATGAGAGCTTTCAACAATGGGCACACTTTATAACTACTCCTTTTGTAAGCACAGAACTGGCAAAAGTTAATATCCGTTCGAAGGTACAAGGTGAAAACCTGAGTATAAAAACAATCATTCGAAATGCCAAAGGTAAAATTGTAGCAGAAAAAAGTGTTTCTGAACGTTTTGGCGACGAAATTGAGCAAAACATCGCTGTTCAAAATCCCCAACTCTGGAGTCCCGAAACGCCTTATCTGTACACGGCCGAACTGCAATTATACAAAGGAAATGTATTGATAGATACCGAGACTGTACGCTTTGGTATCCGTACCATTCGTTATTCTGCCGAAAAGGGTTTTGAACTGAACGGAAAAGTCACCAAGTTCAAAGGTGTTTGTCTGCATCACGATTTGGGTCCTCTAGGTGCTGCCATCAACAAAGCAGCACTACGTCGTCAGCTAACTATCTTGAAAGATTTAGGCTGTAATGCCATTCGTTCGTCGCACAATATGCCTTCGCTCGAGCAGCTTGAACTTTGCGACGAAATGGGATTTCTATTTTTAGCCGAAAGTTTCGACGAATGGAAAAAGCCCAAAGTGAAAAATGGCTATAACCTGTATTTCGACGAATGGGCAGAAAAAGATGTAGTTAATCTGGTTCAAACCACCCGTAATCATCCTTGCATCGTTATGTGGAGTTCCGGCAATGAAGTTCCCGACCAGTGGGGCGAAGCCGGAGTAAAACGCGCCAAGTGGTTGCAGGATATTTTTCATCGCGAAGACCCTACACGCCCGGTAACCGTTGGTATGGATCAGGTAAAAGCCGTTATGGAAAACGGATTTGGTGCCATAATGGATATTCCGGGACTGAATTATCGTGTAAATTTATATGAAGAAGCCTACAAACGTTTTCCACAGGGTTTTCTTTTAGGTTCCGAAACGGCTTCAACAGTAAGTTCGCGAGGAGTGTACAAATTCCCGGTTAAAGAATATAAAGATAAAACTTACCCCGACCAACAATGTTCATCGTATGACTTAGAAGCCTGCAATTGGTCGAATATTCCCGAAGTGGATTTCGAAATGCAGGACGATAAACCATGGGTGATAGGCGAGTTTGTGTGGACGGGATTCGATTATCTGGGCGAACCAACTCCTTACGATAATTTCTGGCCTTCGCGCAGTTCTTATTTCGGCATTTGCGATTTGGCAGGTTTACCCAAAGATCGCTACTATTTATATCGCAGCAGGTGGAATACCTCAAACGAAACTTTGCACATTCTTCCGCACTGGACATGGCCAGGTCGTGAGGGTGAAGTAACGCCGGTTTTTGTGTACACTAATTACAACAGTGCCGAGCTGTTCGTAAACGGAAAAAGCCAAGGCATTCAGCGGAAAAATAAAAATTCAAAGTTAGAGCGTTACCGCTTAATGTGGATGAACGTAAAGTATGAACCGGGAATCATTAAAGTGGTTGCGTACGATGATAATGGTAAGCCTGTTGTCGAAAAATCAGTTGAAACAGCCGGAAAACCTTATGCATTAAAACTTGAAGCCGATCGCACGCAAATTCATGCTGATGGAGATGATCTGAGTTACGTTACCGTTTCAGTGGTCGATAAAAAGGGAAATCTTTGTCCAACCGCTTCCAATCAATTGAAATTTGATGTGAAAGGTGCAGGCAAATTCCGAGCAGTTTGTAATGGTGATGCTACTTCTCTCGAACAATTTCACCTACCTACGATGAAAACATTTAACGGAAAATTAGTTGTCACGTTACAATCGTCCGAAAATGGCGGAAATATCGAACTTATTGCGTCAGGTACTGGCATAAAATCCGGAAAGATTGTGATCAAAACCATAAAATAAATCTTATTAACTGATAGAATAGCATCTTATTAAAAATGTATAGAAATGTAAAAGAACTTATATTCTTTCTTGTAATTTTGCTGTTTTCTAACATGGTTAATGCCCAAATTGGCAAACGTTTTCCTTCCGAACGGAAAGTTATAAAAGATCCTGTTACCGGAAATAAATTGATTTTTTTGACGAGTACATCTGCAGGCGACAGCAAAATATACCAAACACATAACCAATGGACTTCCGATGGGAAGTGGCTAATTTTCAAATCGAACAGAGTGAAAGGTGAAGCCATGGCTGTGAACGAAAAAACCGGCGAGATTGTTCAGGTAACCGAAGGAGGTTATACAGGTATGCTCAACGTAGCTCGCAAAAGCATGAAACTTTATTTTATGCGAAAAATTAAAAATGATTCGCTCAACAATTCTTTGTCCATTGTTGAAGTAGATTTAGCAAAACTTTTTAGCGATAGCAAATCAGGAAATCTCAAACAGGCAAATGAATATCAGCGTGTTTGTGGAATAACGCCTCACGAGCTTGGAGCCGGAGGCGATATGGCACTCGATGCCGATGAACAATGGGTATGGTTCAGAGTTGGTAAGGAGCAGGCTATAAAGTATTTACCTGCAGAAACAAAAATTGAACCCAATTTCGGCCCGCGAAATATGGGCGCCGGACCTACGGGCATTGCAGGAATAAATATTCATACGGGTGAAATAAAATACGTAGTTTCGGTACCTTTTCAAATCGGTCATATCCAATCCAATCCTTGGGTGCCGGGTCAAATTATTTTTTGTTGGGAAACCGGAGGGAAATCGCCCCAACGAACCTGGATTGTAAATGCTGATGGATCGGGTTTGCGGCCCTTATATCCCGAAGCTGATTTTGAATGGGTTACGCACGAAGCAGTGATTAGTCCCTACGAAGTGGCTATTGCCATTATGGGACACCGTAAAATTGTTACAGAAACTGATACCTCAAGTTACAAAGGAACCGATGTTTATGGAGCTAATCCGGGTCAGGATAAAGGCTGGGGCAACTGCGGAACCCGCGAAAAACCAACCGGACTGGGTATTGTCAATATCAACACGCGCGAAATGACCATTGCAGGACAAACACCCTCAGGTAGCGGATTCTGGCATGTAAGCGGTTCGTCCGATAAACGTTTTGTGGTAGGAGATGATTTTTCACGGAGTATTTACCTGATTGACCGCCGCACGCACGAAATGATATTACTTTCAACAGGTCATAAAGCTACCGCTGCCGATCACCCGCACCCCACTTTCAGTCCGGATGGTACGAAAATTCAGATACAATCGGCTATGCTTTCTGCCGACAACCGATCCATGAATATCTGTGTAATTCCTGTTCCTAAGAAATGGTTGAAAAGAAAATAATCTGCTCGAAATGAAGAAAATAATTTGCTTAGTTATCACTTTTTTCGTTATTTCTGCCATAGGGGTAGAAGCAAAAAATTATTATGTAGCCCCTACGGGAAACGACACTACCGGCACAGGAACCATCGATAATCCCTATCGTACTATTATGAAAGCCCATCAGTCGGTCGTTGCGGGTGATACGGTTTTTCTACGCGGTGGAACGTACAAAATGACGGAATTGCAAATTTATCTGAAATCAAGCATTTGGGCTTATATGAATTATTTGGATAAAAGCGGAACATCAGCTACAAAGCGAATATGTTATTGGGCATATCCTGGCGAGAAACCCATTATTGATATGTCGGCGGTAAAACCTACCGGTTATCGCAACATAGTGTTTTATGTAAAAGGTTCGTGGTTGCATATCAAAGGTTTAGAGATAATTGGTACGCAAGTTACGATTTCCACCCATACACAATCGGAATGTTTTCGTAACGAAGGCGGTAATAACAACATTTACGAACAATGCGTGATGCGCGATGGTATGGCAATTGGCTTTTATCTGACCAAAGGGTCGAATAATCTGGTGCTTAACTGTGATGCATTTAATAACTGGGATAGTGTTTCCGAATCTGGAGCAGGAGGCAATGTGGACGGTTTTGGTTTCCACGGGAATAAAGGCAGCACTGGCAATGTGATTCGTGGATGTCGTGCCTGGCTCAACAGCGATGATGGTTACGATTGTATCAACAATGCCGAAAATGTGGTTTTCGATAATTGTTGGGCTTTTTACAATGGTTATTCCACAGGTTTTGTAAGCCGTGGCGATGGAAATGGATTTAAAATAGGCGGATATGGTCAGGCACCGGCAGTGGCATCGTTGCCTAATCCTATACCTTCTTACACGGTGCAATTTTGTTTGGCATATCGCAATAAAGCCAGCGGGTTTTATGCCAATCATCATGTCGAAACAGGAAATTTTTGGTACAACAATACTGCTTACCGAAATTCGACGAATTTCAATATGCTGAGCCAAAAAATTACGAAAAGTGTAAAAACCGGTAATGATACTACGCTGGATTGTGCCGGAATTCGCCATGTTCTGAAAAACAATCTGTCATTTAAATATTCCACACAAAGAGATACATTGAATTTAGGAACAAGTACCAATCAGTTTAACTCTTTTACGCCCGGAATAGGGGTGGTAGTAAATGTCGATGATTTTCTTAGTATTGACGAAACGTTACTCGTTGCACCTCGACAACCTGATGGAAGTTTGCCGAAGGTAAATTTTCTACGATTAAAGCAAGGTAGCGACCTTATAAACAAAGGAGTTAATCTTGGATTTCCATTTGTTAGTTCAGCTCCTGATTTGGGAGCTTTTGAATTTGAAGAAGCAACTGCGGTTCATATTCCTAATCAATCCAACACACTTGTTTATCCTAATCCGTTTACCGATCAAATTGTTATTGCGACAGACAATGTGTCTGTTGTTAAAATATTTGATTTGAACGGTAAAAGTTTAGCTGTTTACAAGGCACAACAAAACATTCTGCTTTCTTTTCTGAAAAAAGGCGTTTATGTTATCAAGATTGAAACAACTCATAACGATCATTTTATGCAAAAAATCCTAAAGCTTTAATAACCATTTAATTATTGTTTTTGAATGAAAAAACTTTTTCACTTGTTATTGTTCATTCTGTGCTCTTATTCGTTACTAAATGCTCGTACATTTTATGTGGCAATTGATGGCAATGACCAGAATTCGGGTACTAAATCAAAACCTTTTGCCGGCATTATGCGAGCTCAAGATGCAGTCGCCCCGGGTGATACTGTTTATATAAGAGGCGGAAAATATGTAATGAATGAAAATCATATAGCACGTTCTCAAAGAATTTGGGCTTATATACATGACATAAACAAGAGTGGTGCACCCGATAAACGTATTCATTATTTTGCTTATCCCGACGAAAAACCGGTGTTCGATTTTTCAAATGTTAAGCCCGTCAACAAACGTATTATGGCTTTCAATGTTACCGGCTCATGGTTACACTTCAAAGGACTGGAAGTTACGGGAGTTCAGGTTACAATTCTTACGCATACACAGTCGGAATGCTTTCACAACGAAGGAAGTAACAATATTTTCGAGCAACTTTCGATGCACGATGGACAAGCAATTGGATTTTATCTAAACAAAGGGTCCAACAATCTTGTGTTAAACTGCGATGCCTGGAATAACTACGATTTTACTTCGGAAAGCGGACGTGGCGGTAATGTGGATGGTTTTGGTTTTCATGGTGGAGTGGGCGATGTAGGGAATGTGATTCGTGGTTGCCGTTCATGGTTTAACAGCGACGATGGCTACGACCTGATTCGCTCTGCTGAAACAGTTGTAATTGAAAATTGTTGGGCTTTTTACAATGGATTTTCTAATGATTTTAAAAGTCTTGGTGATGGTAATGGTTTCAAAGCCGGCGGTTGGGGCTTAAAAAAAGATGAACGTGTACCTGATTCTATCAAAGGTCATATTATTCGGTTTTGCCTTGCTGTTGGAAATAAAGCCAGTGGTTTTTATTCCAATCATCATCCCACAGGTAGTGTTTGGATAAATAATACATCGTACATGAATCGGTATAACTTTAATATGTTGAACCGTAATGCAGATTTTACACAATCAATTCCGGGTTTTGGGCATTCACTTATCAACAATCTATCCTACAAACCTTTGAATGAACATTTATTTCAAATAAATTATGAAAAATGTTCCCTTTCAAATAATTCTTTTCAATTGAATGTAAATTTGACAGATCAAGATTTTGAAAGTCTTGACGAATCGCAGCTGACTAAACCTCGAAAATCGGATGGTTCTTTGCCTGAAATAAACTTTCTGAAACCAGCACGAAAAAGTGTTTTAATCGATGCCGGAATAAATGCAGGTTTTCCTTACAAAGGAAAAGCTCCTGATTTGGGAGCTTTAGAAAATTAATTGAAATTCTTAAAAATGTGATTATTCAATTCTTTCGTAATGACAAACCAACAATTTCCCTTCAGCGTCGTGTAAGTGCATGCCATTTCCTTCACAGTAGCGCCACATTTCACATTCTGCACATTTACCGGTATATGCCCATGATCGATTTCGAAAAGGTTCAAAGCGGTTGTTCCATACTTCCCAGAAATTATCGGTATAAATATTTCCCTGATTAAAGTTTGATCGAATACTTGGGCAGGCTGAAATGGAACCGTCGGCAAGTACCGATGCCACATTTATTCCGGCATGACAGGTGTAAAAATGGTCGCGGACTTCGTGTTCGTAATTTCCCAAAAATCCTTCGCAACCATAACTCAAATGAATTCGATTTTCCTTGCGGGTATTACGGATAAAATCAAGTACAGCAGTAAACTCATCGTTCGAAAGTTGTAATTCTGCATGTTGAGCCGCTCTGCCTACCGGAAAAATGGTAAATATTCGCCATTCTTTTACACCGGTTTCAATCAGAAATTCCTTGAATACAGCTAAATCTTTGATATTCTTTTTATTTACACACGTAACCACATCCCACGCAATATCTTTTACTTTTGTAAGCATTTTAATTGCATTAAGCGCGTTGGCATAACTTTTTGGATTATTTCTCAGCCAATTGTGTGCTTCCTCAAATCCGTCGAAACTAATGGTGATGGAGTGTAAGCCTGCATTAAGCAGTGAATTTAATCGTTGTTGGGTAAGCGCCATTCCATTGGAAACCAAGCCCCAGGGATAGCCTCTGTCATACAATTCTTTTCCGCAAATTTCCAAATCTTTACGGAGTAATGATTCACCCCCGGTAAAAATTATCATAGTTTTATGGAGATTTACATGCGGTGTGATTTCATCAATCACTCTCATAAAATCGGCAATTGGCATGTCTTTTTTATCGGACAGAACATGGCAATCGCTTCCACAATGCAGGCACGACAAATTACAACGAAGCGTACATTCCCAAAACAAAGTTGTCAACTCGTGTAAATGAGCATTGTTATGCCTCATTTTCCGGAAAATTTCAAGTCCGATTTTTTTTCGAAGCGAAGGTTTATTATTCATTCGTTTTTCGTTTCAACTCAATATTTTTCTCAACAGAAAATTTTCCATCGTACCAACTTGTTGTTTTTCCGCTTTTTACTGCATCTTTAAAACCAACATAAAGCATGGTATCTTTGAATAAACCATTTTCAGCTCCATCTACATCCTGAACATAAACCGGTAAAGTATCATTTTGTATTTCTCCAATGGTGAAATTATCTGTTAAATCAAAATTTCCTACAGCGTCTGTTGTAACAGCTTTATAAGTTCTGTAAGGTGCGGGTAAAATTCCATACATTGTAACTGCTTGAGGATATGGACTGAAAGCTACTCTGATTCCTTTCAACGGTTTTTTATCAGCATTGTCAAACACTTTACCCTTAATGTTATAATCAGCATTCGGTACTCCATACTCAACTCTTGGATCATCACAATAACTAAAACCAAAAAAAGTTAGAAGCGAGGCAAGTAAAATATTCGTAAACCGGATAAGATTCTTTTTGATTTTCATAAACATAAGATTTTTGATTTGTTTATGTTTTAATGATGATTTGTATTTGGTAAACGTTGCAGGCGATTTGTTTAATTTTTAAAATTTTC